>JAUXIZ010000002.1 GCA_030620855.1 candidate division WWE3 bacterium | reverse complement strand
TGCTCATGGTGTTTTTTGGGTCAAGGAAACTTCCCGAGTTCATCAAGGGTATAGCGGAGGGAGTTAGAGAATTTAAGGAGACAGCTGGATAGAAGTAGTATTTAGTCTATAACCTCAATGTCCCCAGAGAGTGAAAGAACTGTTGCCACAGGTTGGGAAGAAGCCGTGGATAAGTATTATCCTTTCTTGTTGGAGATCAGAAAAAGGCTCCTGTTGTTAGTCATTACGTTTGTAGTCGCGGCTCTCTTGGGGTTCGTTTACTACGAACGGATAGTTACTTTTAGTCTTACGATCTTTAGGATCGAAGGAGTAAATTTCGCGTTTACCTCCCAGTTTCAGTTCATAAACTTGGCGGTAAGCTCTGCGTTAGCCTCGGGGGTAATTGCCTCTCTGCCGATTATCTTATTTCAACTTATTTCGTTTCTAAAGCCCGCTCTTAGCAAAAAAGAGTACCGTTTTGTATTGACTCTACTGCCTCTTGCGATTATTCTTTTTGCTACCGGATTTTTCTATGGAGTCGTCGTGATGAAATACGTCATCGGTATCTTTTATGAGCACGTATTGCAGCTTGAGATTACCAACCTTCTTGATGTTTCCACTTTTCTTTCGCAAATCATCGCTACCTCTTCTCTTATGGGTGTGGCGTTTGAGTTTCCTATCGTTTTGACAGCGCTTGTGAAATTGAATGTGGTTAGTTTCGACACGATAGTTTCCCAGCGCCAGCTTGTCTATCTTATCTGCTTGATTTTTGCTGCACTTCTACCTCCCACCGATATACTCTCCCTCGCCCTTCTTACGGTGCCTTTGATAGTTCTTTTTGAGTCAACCCTAGTTCTAAATAGGGTGTTTCTGAAGGTAAAGGTATAAGACATTTGCTTTTTGTCAGACGTTTTTATACACTGATAGCTACTTGGAGTTGATTTATGGCTGATTTAACGGATAGACAAACTCAAATTCTTAAGGCCATTATTGAAGAGTTTATAACCGGGGCAGAACCGGTTGGGTCCGAAGTTTTGACCGAAAAGCATCAGTTTACTTTTTCTCCGGCCACCGTCAGAAACGAGATGGCGATTTTGCACCGCGAAGGTTTTATAGAAAAACCCCATTCTTCCGGAGGCAGGAAACCCACCGAACTTGGCATGCGTTACTACATCACCTCTTTAATGCAGGAGCATCCGCTGCCGGTTTTGCAGGAAGTGGCTTTAAAACAGCGGCTTTTCCAACACCGTCGAAGCTTTAGCAGGATGTTAAGGGAAGCGGCTTTGGCCTTGGCGGAAGGGGCCGGCTACATTGCGCTTGTTACCACCCACGAAGGAAATGTCTTCCACGCCGGAACCAGAAATGTCCTTGATCATCCGGAGTTTTTCGACATCAACGTAACTCGCGCTACCTTAAATTTGCTTGATAGCTACGATCTTTTGCATGATCTTTTCTCCCGCGCTTCCGATCCTAAGGCGGTAACGGTTTTGATCGGTAGGGAATTTGGGATGGCCAACCTTGAGCCGGTTGGGGTTGTTTTTGCTCACTACGGAAGCGACAAGCGCGGCGGGGTAGTGGCGGTTTTGGGTCCTTCCAGAATCAGCTATCCGTCGGTAGTACCGCAGGTGCGGCATATGGCTCAGCTTTTAACCGAGCTTTCCTCCTCCTAAACAGGTCCTTTAGCGTATTAAGTGTGTTGACTCAATCTTCTGCTACTTATATACTAAACGTGGTTGTGGTGGGTTCTGCCCACCGAATTTTTTGAAATATGGCAGTAACGGAATTTTCAGCAGCAATAAACCAGCTCGCCGCCGAGCGGGGGGTATCGCCCGAGGCGGTTATTGAAGGTGTTAAGCAAGCTCTTGCCGCGGCGTACAGGAAGGATTGCGGCGCTTCCGAGGAAGAGGAGGTTGATGTAGATCTGAATATGCAAACGGGAGAAGCTAAGATTCTTAAGGACGGTACCGATGTAACGCCTTCCGGCTTTGGCCGGATTGCCGCCCAAACGGCAAAGCAAGTAATCCTGCAAACAATAAGAGAAGAAGAGAAGCAGGCGATCCGCACGGAGTTCGAAAAGAAAGAAGGCACGATCGTATCGGGTTACGTTTTCCGGGTGGATAAAGGGGTGGTTTATGTAGATTTGGGAAGAACCCAGGGGATCATGCCTCCTTCGGAAATAATTCAAGGGGAGCAGTATAAAACCGGCCAGCGGGTTAAAGCGCTTGTCAGAGAGGTCAAAGAGGGGACTCGCGGGCCTGAGATTATCCTCTCAAGAGTGGATCCAAGACTCGTTAAAGAGCTTTTTGCTCTAGAAGTTCCCGAGATTTCCCAAGGGATAGTAGAGATTGAATCTATTGCCCGGGAAGCAGGGCGCCGAACCAAAATTGCCGTTTCCTCTAGCGATGAGAAAATAGACCCGGTTGGCTCTTGTGTGGGACAGCGGGGAGTTAGGGTGCAGGCGGTTACCCGCGAGCTGGGCGAGGAGAAGGTTGATATTATCCCTTATTCGGCCGATGAAGCAACCTTTGTTGCCTCCTCGCTTTCCCCGGCCAAGGTTTTAGGTGTGAAGCTAAAGAAGAAGTCCCAAACGGCTCAGGTAGAGGTTCCGGAAGATCAGTTATCTTTGGCGATCGGAAAAGATGGGCAAAACGTGCGCTTGGCCGCAAAGCTTACCGGTTGGCGGATCGATATTAAAGGCGCCGGCGCGGTTTTTGCGGAGGGTACTAAGGGTATTGAGCTTGTTGGTTTGGGGCTAACGCCGCGGGTTGTAAATATTTTGACTGGAACAGGGATTGAAACACCTAAAGACCTCAAAGAGAAAAACATGGAAGAGCTCTCTGAAATTAAAGGGTTAGGCCCCAAGGCACTTAAGGAGTTGGAGAAGGTTTTAAGTTCTTTTGGATTAAAAAAAGCTGAAGGCGAAGCTGAGGCGGAGCAAGCCGATAAAGAAAAAGTAGAAAGCGTCAAAGAAGAGCAGGAGCCGCAAGAGGAAGAAAAACCGGCCGAAGAAAGTCAGGAAGAGACGGAGGCAAAGGCAAAGGACAAGGAGGATATGAAAACAGAATCGGAACCTGGAAAAGAAACCAAAGGCCAAGAAAAGGAGGAACCGAAGGATTAAGCTATGAACGTTGGCTTTTCCTCACGGCATATAAAAAATGCCCAAGAAACAAAAAACAAGAAAAACTCAGCCAAAGAAGAAAGGCGCCTCTCGCCCGCCTGTTGTTGTAGTTTTGGGACACATCGACCACGGTAAAACTTCTCTTTTGGATTACATAAGAAAAGCCCGGGTTGCGCAAGGGGAATCTGGAGGCATTACCCAGAGTATTGGTGCATACGTGTGGGAATCTCCCGACGACTCTGCAAGAAAAATTACCTTTATTGACACCCCGGGGCACGCTGCATTTTCCAAGATGAGGCAGCGGGGAGCGTCCGTTGCCGACATTGCAATTTTGGTTGTTGCCGCAGACGACGGGGTCAAGCCGCAAACGGTTGAGGCGATCGCCCATGCTAAGGCGGCGGATGTCCCTCTTGTGGTTGCTTTGAACAAGATGGACATTGCTCCCAAAGGGGCGGTTGTAAAGGTTAAGGGTCAGCTTGTAAAGGAAGGGGTTGGGCCGGAAGACCAAGGGGGCAAAGTCCCCGTTGTGGCGGTTTCTGCTAAAACCGGCGATGGAGTAGATGAGCTTTTGGAAGTAGTTGGTCTTATGGCGGACCTTTTGGAGCTTAAATCCAATCCGGCCGCCAACCTTAAAGCCGTTGTGATTGAATCCTCTCTTTCCCCGCGCCAAGGTCCTCTTGCCACCATTGTTGTTAAAGAAGGAACGCTTAAGGTAGGAACCCGGGTTTTTGCCGATCGCGTCGATGGAAAAGTTAAAGCTCTTACCGATGATGTTGGTAGCCGGCTGTCCAAGGTCGAGCCGGGGTTTCCGGTTCAGGTTTTGGGGTTCTCGGACGTTCCTCCAGTTGGATCTTTGGTCGCCTCCGAAGGATTGGAGAAGCCGCAGCCGGAAGCTGCCGCTCCTGTACA
Organism: candidate division WWE3 bacterium; assembly: GCA_030620855.1. Lineage (GTDB taxonomy): Bacteria > Patescibacteriota > WWE3 > 9FT-COMBO-53-11 > 9FT-COMBO-53-11 > JAUXIZ01. The sequence goes on along the minus strand of JAUXIZ010000002.1, from coordinate 18,678 downwards.
AAGCCGTAAAGAAGATCTTAATATTGTTCTTCGCACCGATACGGAGGGTTCTTTGGAGGCGGTCTCTTCCGCTATATCGGCGCTTGAGGTTGAAGATAAGAAAGCCAACCTCCTTTTAAAGGGTGTTGGTTCAATCGGCGATTCCGACGTCCGGCTGGCAGCCACAGCATCCGGTCTTATTCTTGGCTTTAATGTCCCCGTCATTTCTTCTGCGGCAAAGCTGGCGGATGATTTTGGAGTGGGGGTGCGCTCGTTTACGATAATTTACGAGCTTTTAGAGGCCGTCGAAAAGCTCCTGGCCGGAGTCCACGCGCTTGAGGAAGAGAAGAAGCCGCCCGAGGCCGAGGTTCTGAAGGTTTTTACGCTGCATAGCGGAGATGTAGTTGGGGGTGTGAAAGTGCTGAATGGGAAGTTTAAATATCGAGACCGGATAAAGGTTTTGCGGGATGATGAGGAGGTTCACCAAGGAAGAATACGAGGCCTTCGGGTTGGTAAAGACGATGTGTCGAAGATTGGCCCGGGCAAGGAAGCGGGTATTCTGATAAAACCCGCATTTGAGTTTAAAAAGGGCGACCGGCTCGTGATAGACTCAAGTTAATATGGTAAAAAAGAAAAAAACAACCAAAAAACCGGCGGTAAAGCCTAAAAAGACTACGCCCAAAAAAGGACCACCGTCCGCGGCTAGGAAAAAGGCCACCCCGGCTCCGGCAAAAAAAGAGCTGGTTAGCATGGCGGCAATTCATAAGTCCGATACCGGCTCTCCAGAGGTACAGATAACGCTTTTGACCGATAGGATCGAAAAACTATCCGAGCACCTAAAGTCGCACAAAAATGATTTAAGCTCCCGGCGCGGGCTTTTGGGATTGGTTAACAAAAGGAGAAAGCTTTTGTCATACCTTAAGAAGAGAGACGAAAAGCGATACAAAGACATCATAAAAAAGCTGGGACTTTCTAAATAGCAATATTTGTGGTAAGGTTTTTGGGAAATAGTAAGTGAAAGGCAAAAGGAATAGTAAGCTTTTAATTAGTAATTCCACACGCCTGTTAACGATATCTTGTAAATGCCTAAAAATTTAAAGAAAGTAATAAAAAAAGAAACTGAGGTTGGAGGTAGAACTATTTCTCTTGAGTATGGCGAGCTTGCCGGCCAGGCGAATGGAGCAATCCTAGCCCGCTACGGCGACACCGTGGTTCTGGCCACGGCCACCTCCGCCGAACCTCGGGAAGACTTCGGATATTTTCCCCTTTTCGTAGAATACATCGAACGGCTTTACGCTGGAGGGGTTATCAAGGGTTCCCGCTTTGTGAAAAGGGAAGGTAAGCCTTCTGACGAGGCTATTATTTCGGCCCGGGTGATCGATCGGACCATTCGTCCTCTTTTTCCCAAAGGCTACAAAAACGAAGTTCAGGTCGTGGTAACCGTTCTTTCAGTAGATTTGGAGAGCGACCCCGGTGTTTTGGGAGTTATCGCTGCATCCGCGGCTCTATCTTGCTCGGACATACCTTGGGACGGACCCGCCGCGGCGGCCAGAATTGGCCGTTCGGCCGATGGAGATATTCCCCACACTCTTATCCTTAACCCGGCTCAAGCGGAGATGGAGTTCTCCGACCTTGATTTGATTGTTTCCGGGAAAGCGGACGCGGTGGTTATGGTTGAGGGTGAGGCGAATGAGGTTCCGGAGGAAGGGGTGCTTGAAGCAATTGAGTTTGGCCAAAAATCTATCAAAGAAATAACCAAGCTTATTGCCGATTTATCCAGCGAAGTTGGGATCAAGAAAAAAGAGATTGAAGTTGACGAGCAGATGGAAAAGCTTACGGCGGATGTCAAAAAGTTTGCCTTAGCTTCCTTAAAAGACATTGTCGAAAAAACTACGGCAAAGGAAGAATTCAAAGAAGAAGTCGCGTCTCTGCAGGAAGAAGTTTTTGAGAAATTTGAAGGTACTTATCAGAAAGTGGCGATGGCTCCCGTGTTGAGCGATCTTACCAAAGAGGCGGTTAGGGAGCTTGTAATAAAGGACGGTAAAAGAACGGACGGGCGAAAATCAGACGAGGTTCGCCCTTTGCACATCAGGACAGGCATCTTGCCCCGAACCCATGGGTCTGCAATTTTCCAGCGGGGAGAAACCCAGGCTTTGACTATTGCTACCTTAGGCTCCACTTCACTCGAACAGCTTATTGAGGGACCGATGGGAGAAGAGACCAAGCGCTATATCCACCACTACTACTTTCCTCCTTTTTCGGTTGGGGAAGTGGGGAGGATGGGATTTCCCAAAAGGCGAGAAATTGGCCACTCTGTTTTGGCAGAGCGGGCTTTGGAGAGAATGGTTCCGGCGGGGGAGCAGTTCCCTTACACGATTCGGCTTGTCTCTGAGATACTCTCTTCCAACGGTTCAACTTCGATGGCGGCTGTCTGCGGCTCGACCTTGGCGCTCATGGATGCGGGGGTCCCTATTAAAGCTCCCGTTTCCGGGATTGCAATGGGTCTTTTTACCGATGGGAAAACCACCCGGGTTCTTACCGATATTGCCGGGATTGAGGACCAGTGCGGCGATATGGACTTTAAGGTGGCCGGGACTGAGAAGGGTGTCACCGCCGTCCAGATGGATCTTAAGGTCAAAGGTATCTCTCACAAAGTAATGACCGAGGCGCTTGAGAGAGCCCGCAAAGCCCGGCTCCACATTCTTGAGGAGATGCTTAAGGTCCTCGGCAAGCCCAGGGAAGAGCTGTCCGAGTACGCACCCAAAGTAGTAACCGTCAAAATTCCGACTGACAAGATTGGGACCGTAATTGGGCCGGGGGGCCGAATGATTCGAGATATCACCAGTCGAACCGGAGCTGCAATTGACATCGAGGAGGACGGAACCGTCACAATTACGGCTAAAGAAGCAGAGAGCGTCCAGGAAGCAAAAAAGATTGTTGAAGATCTGACCCGGGAAGTCGAGGTTGGAGAAGTTTTTGATGGGACCGTTAAGAGGATCATGGATTTTGGCGCTTTTGTGGAAGTTTTGCCCGGCAAGGAGGGCTTGGTGCATGTTTCCGAGTTGTCGCACGAGTATGTTTCCAAACCATCGGACGTTGTAAAAGTTGGGGATAAGGTAAAGGTTAAGGTTATCGAGATTGACGATCAGGGGAGAATCAACCTTTCCAAGAAAGCTTTGGAAAAATCCAGCGGGGTTAAAAGAGATCAGGGCCGTAGCCAGGGCGGGTCGGATGGAAGCAAAAAACCTCTTGGGTACCGGACGCCTTCCTATCGAAAAGGCGGATATTCGCCCCGCAAGCCATCCAACAGGCGAAGCGGCGGCTATAAGCCTCGTTAAGCCCCTTTTAATCCAAAGGCAAAAAAAGCTAACGTTATATTGTATTTGCCAAAATCTGGTTGGAGTTGATGAAGAAGAAAGAAGAACTTTTATCTCAAATTGATAAGGTTGTCCGAACCTGCCACAAGTGCAGGCTTTGGCGAACGGCGACTCACGCTGTCCCGGGTGAGGGCAGTGCTACTGCAGAAGTGATGTTTATCGGCGAAGGGCCTGGTTACCACGAGGATAAGATTGGCCGGCCGTTTGTGGGGCGGGCCGGTAAGCTTTTGGACCAGCTTCTTGATAAAAATGGTCTGAATCGCGCGCATGTTTTTATAACCAACGTGGTTAAACACCGTCCTCCGGATAACCGCGCCCCCATGAAAGACGAGGCCCGCGCTTGCATGCCCTATCTTCTGCAGCAGATTAAGGTTATTAATCCCAAGATTATTGTTCCCCTGGGGCGCTCGGCCTTGGAAATATTTCTAAAGGATACCCTTATAAGCGAAGCCCACGGGATTCCTTATAAAAGCGGCAATCGGGTTATATTTCCCGTCTATCACCCGGCGGCGGCTTTACGGTCCAGATCGGTTATGGGAATATTAGATAAGGATTTTGGAAATTTGCCAAAGATAATTAGAGGGGAACTGCAGCCACAGGAGGTTGAGGTTGAAAACGGAGACAAGAATCAGCTTAAGCTTATTTGATATGGCAAGAAGAAAAGAAAAAGAACCAAAAAAACAACGGTCGGCAGGAGCATCATTTTTTAAATTTATTCCGCTCGGGGGTATGGGCGAGGTTACTAAAAACATGTACGTTTACGAAACGCCCAACGATATGGTGGTAATCGATTGCGGGATTGGTTTTCCGAAGGAGTGAAATGTACAGGAGAACGAACTTCTTATCCCGGATTTTTCCTATGTTTTAGCGAATCGCCAGAAACTTCGCGGGCTTATTGTAACTCACGGGCATGAGGACCATATTGGAGCGATCCCTTATTTTCTCAAGAAAATTCAGACGACGGTTTATGCAGCACCCCTGCCTTTGGGTTTTATAAAGGAAAAACTTCGGGAGCGTGGTCCTAAAAAAGCAAGTTTAAAGGAGCTGCACGTGGGTCAAACCGTCAATTTAGGAAGCGATTTTTCATTTGAGTTTATCCGCCTTACCCACTCGACTCCGGATGCGATGGCTGTGGCTTTGAAAACCCCGCTTGGTACTGTTATTCACACCGGGGATTTTAAGCTTGATCCCACGCCTCTGGATCGCCAGCTTGCCCAGCTTGGGAAGATTGAGGAGTATGGTCGCAAGGGAGTCCTGCTTCTTGTTTCCGATTCGCTTCGTTCGGAAAGGGAGGGTAGTTCCCCATCTGAACGGATCGTGGGGGAGGCAATTTTTAACGAGATTCAAAATACGCGCGGACGGGTTTTTCTGACGATGTTTTCGTCCGATATCTCGCGTGTTCAGCAGGCGATTGATGTGGCCGGGGCTTTAGGTAGAAAGGTTACTTTAGCCGGACTTTCCTTGGAAAAGAACTTTAATGTTGCCAGGGACTTGGGGTACTTGGCGGTTCCCAAAGAACAGGTTATATCAAATAAAAAGCTCAAAAAACTTCCCGTTTCAAAGCAGCTTGTGATTGTGTCCGGTTCCCAAGGTCAATCAAATTCCGCGATGGCTAAAATGACGAGGGGAGAGCACCGAGCGTTTAAGATTGGACAGGGCGACACGGTTATTTTCTCTTCTGATCTTATTCCGGGCAACGAGGATCGGGTTCTTGGGATTCAGGAAAAGATTAAAGAAGCTGGGGGCAAAATTATAAACTTGGAAGATATCCCGGAAATCCACGTTTCCGGACATGCTTACGCCGAAGATCTCAAAACAATGATGCGGGCCGCCGACGCCCAGTTTCTGGTTCCAATTGGCGGAACCGAAGATTCGATGAAGCAATACGTCAAACTTGCCCGCGGCTACAACTATAAAAATGATCAGGTTTTTCTCCTTAGCGGCGGGGAAATCCTTGAATTTTACCCTTACCGCGACAAAGTGGCCGCGCGGGTTGCTGGCCAAATCAATCTGCGGGAAATTTCGGTCGTGCAGGGTTGACGATTGACTTTGTTTCCCTTGTCCTATAACATGATATCGTTCGTAATTTACCGTCGCCTCAAGCGACAAAGGAGAAGAGAATGGCTTCCTGTTCTAATTGTCACTACGGCATAACCCGTGGAGACGGGCCTTGGTGCGGATGGATGGGCGGAGACCAAGAGCCGGACCACCCAGTCCGCTGCCATTATGTCCTTACGAAAGAGGTAAGGATCCCCGAAGGGTTGGCAATCGCCAACTCCCAGCGCGTGGTTCGCCTGGATAATCTGTCCGCCGAGAACGAGGCGTTTTCGGACGTGACCGGAAGAGGCGAGCACCCGGGTTATTAGTGGTCCACAAGCGGTGGTTTGCGTTAGCAACCGCCGCTTTTCCTTTTCCAATGTATCCTGTAGTAATTGACGAGAGGTTCTTTCCGTGGTTTAATTAAAGTAGAACTCAATCCTGAAGAAAGGAGGAAATTCGCTGATGTCCTTAGCCTTACTCTGTGGGGTAGGATCGGTTTTCGGGTTTGTAGTCTTATGGATTACCCTAAAACACGACGGAATTGACAGATCTTTCTGCCCTCTTATCCATCGAGTTGGTCCGGTTATTCTTACCCATTACGCCGCCGTTGAATGTTCTCGAGCTACGGAGATTGCTGGAATGGCTCGGGAGATTTGGGCGCATCCTACGCTTAAAGGTGCTTTTCCCAAAGAAACATCTCAAGAGTTTGAGTTTGAGGTTATCTTTGACCCCAAAAAAGATCCGGGATACCGACCGTGGGGAACTTCGCGGGCGGTTGTAAACCTATCCGGTGCCGAGTTGTACCTCGCTTACCCGGGGCAGGATGTGGGCACCCGTTCCTTTAAGGGAACAATTGCAGAAGAGCTTCATCATGTTTGTCGATTTTTGCGACAAGGAGATGAAAAACAAATCTTCAAGTTTAATTGGGAAGATGGGAACGATGGAGTACTTCTCTATTACACTCTGAACCCACCCGAACTAGAGGCACTGCGATTTGTGGTTGAGGTGACTGGAGATCGAGCAAATCTCCTCAAGGAAGTTGAAGGATACCTTGAGAGGAGAGTAGGCTCAACCGTCCGGATTTTGCAATGACCTTTGGGTTGGAGGAGATTTTTGAGTTTCGAAGATTCAGGACGATCTGAACTTTTAGATCGTCCTTATACTCCGGGACTTGAGCAGGACCGGTTCTTGGAAGATCCCTAAGAAAGGCTTTGGCTTTTCTTAGGGCCAGGAATTTGCTTGTAATTTAGTAAGAATGTAATCTTACGGCGAAGAGTCTAACACATATTGCAAGCAGATTTCTGTTTTTTAGCGTACCCCTTGTCAATCCTATAGGTTGGTGATAAACTATAAGGTAACTCGCGCGTCCGGCGCGAAATCCAATGACCTAAGGAGGTCAACATGGCCGAGATCACAATCAGAGGCCAAGCCTATGTTCTTGATCTGTTCAAGGGTCTCGAGGGCGATGCGCTCGACGAGAAACTCTTGGAGATCAACGGTGTGGGTGAGAAGACCCTCCCGAAAGTTCGGGAGACGGTCCTGTCCGCCTTAGCGGACGAGACCAGCAAGGCCGCCGACGGCAAGTGCCGCAACTTTGAAAAGTGCGGCAACGAATCGGAGGAAGGCCACGCCTACTGCGCCGACTGCCACCTCAAGTGGAAGAAGGAGCAGGTCTCGGAAGAAGACCGCGAGACACGGCCCAAGCGCTTGAACAGCGCAGAGCGTCTGGAGAAGGCGTGCGGGTTCTACGTTTCTTACTACAAGGACGAAGACCCGCAAGAATGGCCGCAGGAAGTTCGAGAGGCTTTCCTTGCTGCTCAGCTTGCGCTGACCGAAGGGGACAGCAAGGCTAAGGAAGCCGCGAACGAAGACGACCCCAACCCGGGGCTCTTCAAAGTCGCGCGCTGGCATTACTTTCAGGTGCGAAATCACCTGGCAATAGCCAGCTACCATTCCTCGCGCATCTCCGCGAAGGGCGTCCTCAAAGGGCTGTCCAACTTCGCGAAGAGGCAGTTGGAAGAGGCAATGGGCGATGCCGAGAAAGTCATGGCCAAAGCCGATGCGCTGGAGGGGTACAAGAAAACCCGCCAGTTGCAGGTGGCCTCGCGGGTGATGCGCGATGCGCTTAATGCCGCCCGCAAGGAGAAGGCCTCCATGAACAAGCCGAAGGCTGCCGAGTTCTACGGGGGCGAGACTGAAGGAGCTGTTATCGGGGATTCCCTCTCCGAGGATCAGCTCAAGGACTTAGCGCACCTGCACCGCCGCAAGAAGAAGGCCGAGGCTCACAGTAACTAGGCCGCCAGGCCCCGATTCTAATGATTCGGGGCCTTTTCTTTTGTATGAGTGATGGTTCGAATCTAGCTTGAGGAGCAAATTTCTTTGGTCTTTGGTCAAGTTTTACGGGAGTGTAAAAGCATTGCTTAAAATTGCTATGCTGATTTAAGCATTGACTTAGAGTATGAAGAAATTAGGCTTTCATGGTGCAATTTTTGTTTTTGTAGTTTCATTTTTGATTCTTGCGATAAGTTTTGTTAATGCCACATCTCATGAAGGTACCCCGCAGCCCGATACCAGCTCCCCACCAATAGAAATTATCCAAACATTTGAAGCCCCAGCTGAATATCCCGAAGGCATGACTTTTGATGGAAAAAACATATGGAGCACTAGCATCAAAAGTGACAAAATTTTCAAACACGATCCTGTTACCGGAAAAGTAATCGCCACAATTCCTGCTCCCGCAGGCGGCTCGATGGATTTAGCTTGGGATGGTCAGTATTTATGGAATGCGGATTACGAGGTTAACAAAATATTTAAATTAGATACAAACGGAAAAGTACTAAAAGAGTTTGATACTCCGGGGGAGCAGCCAATGGGCCTTGCCTGGGATGGTCAATATCTTTGGCACACTGATTATACTTTGCGAAAAATTTATCAGATGGATACGAACGGGAAAATTATTAAAGAGTTTCTTGCTCCTGGAGGAAAGCCTCACGGGCTTGCTTGGGACAATGGGTATCTCTGGAACTCTGATGCAGTTACTTACAATATTTATAAACTAGATACCAATGGCAAAGTTTTGGAAAAATATTATTTTCCTTATTCATATCCAACTGGTCTGGCTCTTCAAGGAGATGTCCTATGGATGGCGGCCAGAGATACAGGCAAAATTTATAAACTTAGAATTCCGGAAACTGAAATTGCAGAAAAGATTGATAAAAGTATTTTGCCCGAATCTGCCCAACCCAAGTCACCTCCGTTGCAAATTTTATTGATAGGTGGTTTGGTGGTGTTTGCGTCAACAATTGGAGTGATTGTTGTCATCAAAAAGCGCAGTTGATAACATATTTTTATGAGAAAAATATTATTTCTTAGTCTTATTTTTGCGTTCACAGCTGCATTTGCTGTTCTTGCGAATCAGGATAATTCGAAACTGAGAAACTTTGTTTTGGGGATTTCGACTGGTTTGGCAGATTCTGTCTGGCCCATGTATCACGCGGGGGAGAGGCATGGAGGACTGAGCACTGTTGATACCTCTCATGTTGATGGGACTGTTAAGTGGAAGTTTGAAACTGGTGCTGGGATTGAATCCTCTCCAGCAATTGGTGTAGACGGGACCATATATGTTGGCTCGCATGATAATAAGCTCTATGCTATTAACCCGGATGGCAGTAAAAAGTGGGAATTTAAGGCAGGGGAGCCAATTTATGATGATAAATTTGACGTGATAAAAGGAATCGTCTCTTCCCCCGCAGTGGCTGCAGACGGAACAATTTATTTTTCTTCCTTGGCCGACTACTTTTTTGCAATTAATCCCGATGGCACGGAAAAATGGCGCATTGAGTTGCCTTTCAGTGGGGACACTTGGACCTCTCCTGCCGTTGGTCCCGACGGAATAATTTATACAGGAGCCGCTAGAAGATTTACAGAGGGCTCGATTGAGGTTTTTGATCCACGCGACTTGGGTGGTCTATATGCGATTAACCCTGACGGAACAGTAAAATGGCACGTGTCAACAGGAAGAGATATGGCGCCTTCTCCTGCAATAGCCTCTGATGGCACAGTTTATTATGGTACCTACGGAACCGTAACCGAGGGGTTTCTAGTAGCTGTTGACGCTCTGGGAGAGGAGAAGTGGAGATTTAATACAGGTGCTCTTATCGAGTCATCCGCTACAATTGGCTCGGATGGAACTGTATATGTTGGGTCTAAAAGTGGAAGGGTTTATGCACTAAATCCCGATGGCACGGAAAAATGGTATTTCGAAGTTGACCCAGCATACATTAGTGATGTTCCTGAAGAAAAAAGAGAGTATGTGGATGAATATCACCTAAATGGTGTAAGTGCCGTACCCGCAATTGCCGCCGATGGAACTGTATATATTGGTGCATGGAATTCTTACCTTTATGCTTTGAGTCCAGAAGGAGCTCTAAAGTGGAAGTTTAAGACTCCTATCGCATTTGAAGGGATAGTGGCTTCAGCTGCCATTGGAGCTGATGGAACCGTTTATATTGGTTCCAATGCTGGAGTTTTTTACGGCATTAATCCCGATGGCACGGAAAAGTGGAGCTACGACACCAAATCTTCGCTGCCTTCATCTCCTGCAATAGGACCAGACGGAACGGTTTATGTTGGTGCCTGGGACAATAATTTGTATGCTTTTGGCGGGTCAGGCAAAGTGACAAGTGAGGTTTCTTCAATCAAGAACATAGCCCAGTCTTTAGGAGCGGTTCCTGTTGTGATTGGAGGAGGAGTGATATTGGTAGTAGGTGCAATAATATTTATCAAAAAACGAAGATGAATAAGAAGGGGCTAATTGGTTGCAGAACAAGTCCTTTAGGGGGAGCCCGATTGTATTAGAACTTCTAACTCTACTTACTTATCAGAGCCTCTTGTGTTTTATATTCAGCCCCGACTTGAGTAAAATAAAAACATGATTAAAAATCTTAAATTCAATTATGAAAACTCGCTGTGAGTGGGCGGAGAGTGGAGACTTGAGAGATTATCATGATAAAGAATGGGGTGTACCTATTCATGATGATAAAAAGCTTTTTGAGTTTTTAATTCTAGAAGGAGCCCAAGCAGGGCTTTCTTGGGTGACTGTGTTGAAAAGACGAGAAGCCTACAGAAAAGCATTTGCCCATTTTAACCCCAAAAAGGTTGCCAATTTTAAAAAAAGAGATATTAATAGATTGCTTAAGAACGAGGGAATAATAAGAAATAGATTAAAAATTGAAGCTGCAGTCCATAATGCAAAGCAATTTTTGGAAGTGCAAAAAGAATTCGGCAGTTTTGATAAATATATTTGGGGGTTTGTGGATTATAAACCGATTAAAAATACATTTAAAAAAATGTCAGAGCTGCCAGCTACAACTCCTCTTTCTGACAAAATCAGCAAGGACATGAAGACAAGAGGATTTAAATTTGTTGGCCCAACTATAGTTTATGCTCACATGCAAGCAACAGGGATGGTTAATGACCATGTAGTAAGCTGTTTTCGCTACGGTCAAGTGTAAGATAGGTTCGAACTTTCAAAGTCCCCGCGGACTTTGCCCAGAGTTGACTTCCCATTGGTCTGCTGATATTCTTTACAACAGATGGCGAAAGTTTTGGACATACTAAGGTTTACATCCCGCAAGGGGCTTTTAATCCGTTAGTGTAGAATTTTCTATCCGGAGCTTTTGCCAGCCTCGGGCTGGCTTTTTTAGTTTAGTCCGCGGGCCCGTAGCTCAGTCGGTAGAGCGCCTCGTTTGCAACGAGGAGGTCAGCGGTTCGACCCCGCTCGGGTCCACCAGCAGCACTTTCGCGAAGCGAAATTGCAACCTCGAGAGATCGGGGGCAGCACATTGACATTGTGAATAGCGTGCTATCAATTAAGGGAAATTGATAGCGGAAAAGGAAGCTTTCAAAAAGCTTTCTTAAAGAAGGTCTTTTTAAATTTATTAAGGCGGATGATGGATGCCTTGGGGTGAGAAGCCGATGAAGGACGTATGAGCCTGCGATAAGCCTCGGTAAGCTGGCAAGAAGCGTTATAGCCGGGGATTTCCGAATGGGGAAACCTAGTCTTAATTGACTGCACTTAAGCCAAGTTCCTGCCTTTCGGCAGGATATTAACTTAAGTTGAGGGAACTCAGCGAACTGAAACATCTTAGTAGCTGAAGGAACATAAAGAGAAGTGCGCAAGCACAATTCCCTAAGGATAAACATGCTTTGCATGTTTGCCTTGGGGAATTTCGATTCCCTGAGTAGCGGCGAGCGAAAAGGGATTAGCCCAAACCCTTGATTTATCAAGGGGGTTGTAGGACCTGCATAACGTTAATCAACAGTAAGAGAATGCTCTGGAAAGAGCGACCATAGAAGGTGAAAGTCCTGTAACTGAAACTTGAGATTAACCGGCGGGTATCCTGAGTAACACGAGATAAGTGAAAACTTGTGCGAATCTACCCAAACCACTGGGTAAGGCTAAATACTTCTTACCACCGATAGTGAACTAGTACCGTGAGGGAAAGGTTAAAAGAACCCCGGTGAGGGGAGTGAAATAGAACCTGAAATTATCCGCTGACAAGCAGAGGGAGCCCGCAAGGGTGACCTCGTGCCTATTGAAGAATGAGCTGAGGAGTAATTGCGCGCAGCAAGGTTAAGCCGTTAAGCGGTGAAGCCGCAGCGAAAGCTAGTCCTAACTGGGCGATTAGTTGCCCGCAATTGACCCGAAGCCGAGTGAGCTAACCATGGGCAGGGTGAACCCCTTCGAAAGTTGGGGGGAGGCCCGAACCGGTGTCTGGTGCAAAAGGCTCGGATGACCTGTGGTTAGAGGTAATATGCCAATCGAACTCGGCGATAGCTGGTTCTCCCCGAAATGTATTTAGGTACAGCCTTGCAAAGTAGCGGCGGGGGTAGAGCTACTGGAAGGGATGTGGAGCCCGAGAGGGTATCCCTCCCTACCAAACTCCGAATACCGTCGTGTAATTTGCAGGAGTGAGCAGGTGGGAGCAAGTTCCATCGTGCGAAAGGGAAACAGCCCAGACCATCGGCTAAGGTCCCTAAGTTGGATTTAAGTGGGAAAGGTAGTGAAGTGACTCAGACACCCAGAAGGTAGGCTTAGAAGCAGCCATCCTTGAAAGAGTGCGTAACAGCTCACTGGCTAAGTCGCTTTGCGCCGAAAATGTAACGGGGCTAAAATCCACACCGAAGCCGTGGCTTGCGCTTTGCGCAGGGGTAGGGGAGCGTTCTTGTTGCACTGAAGCACCGCCGTAAGGTTGTGTGGAGCGGCAAGAAGTGAGAATCTCAGCATGAGTAGCGTTTTCTCGGTGAGAATCCGAGACACCGGAAGTCTAAGGTTTCCTCCGCACTGTTCGTCATCGGAGGGTTAGTCGGTCCTAAGGCGAGGCCGAAAGGCGTAGTCGATGGACAGCCGGTTAATATTCCGGCACTTCCATAAAGTTTCGATGGGGTAACGTTTTCCAAAGTTGCGAGCGTTCGTATGGTTGAGCGTTCTGCCCACCAAGGTGCCTTGTAGGCAAATCCGCAAGGCGTTAGCCAAGGTGGGACGGAGAGTCGCCTAAGGGCGGCGATTCGTGAGGCTGGAGAACCGAGAAAAACCTCTAAGATATAATTTTATGGAATCCGTACCGCAAACCGACACAGGTAGACTGGTTGAGAAAACTAAGGTGAACGAGTAAACCTTCCTTGAGGAACTCGGCAAATTGACCCCGTAACTTCGGGATAAGGGGTGGTCCGCTTCGGCGGACTCGCAGTGACAAGACCCAAGCGACTGTTTAACAAAAACACAGGTCTCCGCTCAACCCGCAAGGGGATGTATGGGGGCTGACGCCTGCCCAGTGCCAGTAGGTTAAGGGGATGGGTGCCCAACTTCGGTTGGAAGCTCTGAACTGAAGCCCTGGTGAACGGCAGCAGTAACTCTAACTGTTCTAAGGTAGCGAAGTTCCTTGCCGGGTAAGTTCCGGCCCGCACGAAAGGCGTAACGACTTGGGTACTCTCTTAAGGAAGGACTCGGTGAAATTGAAATGGCTGTGAAGATGCGGCCTACCTACAGCAGGACAAAAAGACCCCGTGGAGCTTTACTGTAGCTTGGTATTGATTTGATGATTTAACTTGTATAGCGTAGGAGGGAGAGCTTCGGCTCGTCCATGAAACACCTCCCGGTTTAATTTTCAAATCTCACTCTGGCCGTTATCCGGTTGGAGGACAGTGCCTGGTGGGCAGTTTGACTGGGGCGGTCGCCTCGCAAAAGGTAACCGAGGTGCCCAAAGGTCGGCTTGGTCCCGATGGACATGGGACTGTAAGTGTAAAGGTATAAGCTGGCTTAACTGCAAGACTGACAGGTCGAGCAGATGCGAAAGCAGGGCTTAGTGACCTACCAACCTCAAGTGGCAGAGTTGGTAACAACGGATAAAAGCTACCCCGGGGATAACAGGCTAATCGCGCCCAAGCGTCCACAGCGACGGCGCGGTTTGGCACCTCGATGTCGGCTCGTCCTATCCTGGGGGTGAAGAAGCTCCCAAGGGTTTGGCTGTTCGCCAATTAAAAGGGCACGTGAGCTGGGTTCAGAACGTCGTGAGACAGTTCGGTCTCTATCCGCTGTAGGCGTAAGATCTTCTGAGGGAATTTCCTCCTAGTACGAGAGGACCGGAGGGAGCGAACCTCTGGTGTACCAGTTGTTCTACCAAGAGCATCGCTGGGTAGCTATGTTCGCACGGGATAAGAGCTGAAAGCATCTAAGCACGAAGCCCACCCCAAGATGAGAAGTAGACCCCGGCAAGACTAGCCGGTTGATAGGCCACAGGTGTAAGCGCAGCGATGCGTTCAGCCGAGTGGTACTAATAGGTCGAATTAAAAGATCTTCTTTGATGAGCTTGCATTCCTTTTCCGCTATCAGTTTCTCTTGAAAAATTGCCCTGGTGATTAAAGCGGTAGTGAACTACCCGTTCCCATTCCGAACACGGTCGTAAAAGCTACCTGCGCCGATGGTACTTGGCCCTTGTGGCCCGGGAGAGTAGGTCATCGCCGGGGCATTTTTGTTTGGGCGTATTTGAGTTGCTACACTCCCTTAAAATAACGGGGCCGTCTCTTTTGGAGACGTTCTTTTATTTGTGCACGGGCTTGTTCAACGGTATGATCTAAATCGCTTTTGGCTTTTTCAATCGCCGGTTCTATGACTTCGTCCATTGCTTCTTCCGCATCCGATTTTATTTCTTCAATTATGGGTTGGGCTTCCTCTACCATCTGCTCCTTAACCTTTTCCACAACCGGCTTAATCTCTTCTACAATAGGGGCAATTCTTTCTTTTGCTTGTTCAATGGCCGGTTGTAGCTCCTCTTTTTTATCTTCTATTTTTACCTTTGCTTCCCGGCTTAGCTCTTCGGCTTGGTCCGACAAAACATCTAAGAATTCTTTGAGTGTTTCTCTGGTATCTTCACCTTTCTTGGGGGCGTAGAGGATTCCAACGGCTCCGCCTATAATAAAGCCCAAAACAAAAGAGTTTACAAAATTTCCGTTATGCTCTTGGCTCATTTTCCACCTCCACTTTATTCTTTCGCTTGGCAAGGGTGTCTTGGATGGTTCGGGCGGTTTTGACTCCTTCTACAATTGCAGACACTATCCCTGGAGCTTGCGATACGGGGTGGGCAATCGCGTTTGAAACCGCTGCAAAGCTGCCGAGAATCTGGTTTATCTTGGCGACTGCTTGACGGACTTCCTTCAGTACTAAAACTATGTAAACTCCAACAAAGAGTATGTTTACCGCTAAAAGTGAAATTATGACCAGAAGTAGGGTATCTGTCATGTTGTTACTTTCAAGATAACAAATCCGGAAGTTTATCGGCAATAAGTAACTGGATGGGTTAGATTACTTCGCCCGGATCTTTTATAAAAACTTCGCGGGGCTTGCTTCCTTTTTGAGGGCCCACTATCCTCCGCGCCTCCAGGTCGTCCAAAAGTCTCGCCGCCCTGGCGTACCCGATGCTTAACCTTCTTTGAAGTAGCGAAGCAGATGCCCGACCGTATTCAATAACTACTTCTATCGCATCCGCAAACAACGGATCTTCGGGTTCTTCTAGTTTTTCTGTTTCTTTTTCTAGATTTTTTACCTCTTCTTCGATGTACTCTGGAGCCCAATCTGAATCTTTAAGAAACCCCATTAGCCTGCCCATCTCTTCGTTTGAAACAAACGGGCTTTGGATTCTAATTGGTTTGGATCTGTCCGGAGGAAGATATAGCATGTCACCCTTGCCTAAAAGTTTTTCTGCTCCTGCCATATCAATAATTACTCGGGAGTCGACTTGGGAAAGGACGTTAAAGGCAATCCGGCAAGGGATGTTTGCTTTGATCAGTCCTGTTAAAACATCGGTTGACGGGCGCTGGGTTGCCAGAACAAGGTGCAGCCCGGTGGCCCTTGCCATCTGGGCAAGGCGCGTTATGGCCTTTTCCACCTCTGCCGGAGCAATCGACATAATATCCGCAAGCTCATCAACAACAATGAGGATGTAAGGAAGCTTTTCCTTAGACTTTGCGTTATACTCCCCGATGTCTCTCGCCCCCGCCTCTTGCAGAATTCTGTATCTTTTGGTCATTTCCCCGATTGCCCACCTAAGTGCCGGGAGCGTTTTTTCCGGCTCGACTATGACGGGCATAAGAAGGTGGGGGATTCCGTTGTAGCCTGAAAACTCTACTCTCTTTGGATCAACAAGAATCAGACGCACTTCATCGGGAGATGCTCTAAAGAGTATTGTGGCTAAGATTGAGCGAAGCATTATCGACTTACCGGATCCGGTTGCCCCGGCAATCAAAACATGGGGCATCCGGTCCAAATCATCAACTACAGGGGCGCCGGATACATCACGTCCTAGAGCCATCAAAAGTTTGCTGGCACCTTCTTTCATCTGGTCAAAATTCAATAACTCTTTTAAGGTGACAAGTTGAGGCTTAAGGTTGGGGACTTCCACTCCAACTTGCGATTTTCCCGGGATTGGCGCTTCAATCCTTACCGTTCCGGTTTTGGAGGCAAGAGCTAAAGCGAGGTCGGAGGAAAGATTTGTTATTGCGGATAGTTTTGTACCTTTTTCTGCTTCCAAGGCATATTGGGTGACGGTTGGGCCTAGGTTTACATCTGCAACCCGGGTTTTAACCCCAAAAGATTCGAGAGTTTGCTCGATCAGTTCGGCGTTTTTTTCGATATCGCCGCGTTCGGCGCCTTTTTCCGGGGAGTCGTTAAGAAGATCAATCGAAGGATACTCCCAGGCGGTTTTTCGCTTTGGTGCGATTGTCTTGGTTGTGGGGGAGGTGTAGGGCGTTCCGATTTCTATTTCCTCCGTTTCTACTTTTTCATCCTCTTGCAATTCCTCTTTCCCCAACTCCTCTTCTTTTTTAAAGCTTCTTTTGGTTTCTATGTCTTTCCCCGAGCCTTTCCATATGTATTCTCGAACAAGATCACGCGCTTTCTTTGCGAATTGGGCTACATAAAACAACGCTTCATCTAAACTTGTGTTTAGAGTGATTAACACTACAATCACCAAAGAAGAGGAGAGAATTGTAAAAGCCCCGACCGAAGAAAATATCTTTCTAAGGACAAGCTGTACGTAATATCCAACAATTCCTCCCCCTTGCCCGAGCGTGAAGGCTTCAAAGTGCGCCTTCTCTTGCGGGTAAAAGAAGTGCAACATCCCAACAAGGGCTAATCCAAAAATTGTTAAGCCATAAACGGTTCGTATTTCAACAAAAGGGATTTTCCTTCTAAGCCGCAAAAGAACCAATCCCAAGATTGCAGCTATGATTGGCACAAACACCACGCCCCAGCCAAACAATTTGTTTAAAACTTCCTGGATAACCGAACCAAATCCTGCCGCCTGACCGAAAAACGAAAGGGCAGTTAAGACAGAAAATAAGATAAGGATTATTGCAACTGTTGATTGGAAACTCTCGTCTTTGAGGTCGAGTTTAATTTTCTTTTTTCTACGCCGAGCCATCAGAATGATTATAAAGGTTTCCTATCCCGCTGCAAAACCCAACTAACTGCCCTATAGTACTTGACTTTCTACAACATATACCCTATAATTATCTTAAGTTTAAAACCAGACTTTAACCCTACCTAAAGCAGCCGGACCTAAGTAAGTTTCCTACCAAAGCTTTTTTAGGTTCGGCGTTTTTTGTTTACAAAGGGTTGGGTTTTTGGGATTTGCTCACGCGAAGGTGAGGGACACCTGCTCTCCCACTCTTCGGGAGATAAGGAGAGAGCTTGATTATCCTACCGTCTCGTGGGCAGATCTCAGGAATCCTACCTGAAGAACATTAAAAACCAAATAACTTCTCCCGAGTCCGTCACAGATGGATTTAGGAGAGGTTTACCGTCACGGTAAATACCGGAGAAAAAGGTTACCGTAACGGATTTTCCCAAAAGGCAGCGAGCCTTTGTTCGTAGCTTTTTGGGATCCAGCCAACCTCTCACCATGCCTTTTGAAAAGTGAGAGGACATCAAAGACAACATCGCAATTGGTGGCTGGATCGGCAATTATTTTGAGCAAAAGGAGGTTTATACCGTGAACGCTCAGATTATGACTTTCGTTCGCGAGGATCATGGTTCTCGTGGTTGGAAGTCAGCCGAAGCTCAGGTGAAGGAGAACGTCCTCCTCAAGGAGGATGTTCGGAGAGTTCTTGATCGTACATCGTCTGGAGCGGTGACGATCGAAACCAACATCGGGCAGATCTTGAATCTGTCTGGCTTGGTGGCTTCAGGTCTAAAGATCTAAAACTGGGGAATCGGGCGAGTTCTGTAAAGTCGCGCCTCGTGCCGGCTGCAGAATAGTCCACCCCTCACCATTCCTTTTGGAAAGGTGAGGGGAAATCCAAGAGCTCCCAAGATAAGCTTGGAGGCTGCTGGATTTCGATTCCAAAAGGAGAAAATTGTGAATGAGATCATCACCATCCCGACCGGGCTCGCCGGTTGGAAGGCTCGCCGACTTCTTCGATCGCACATCCGAAAGCTTTCGAAGATTTCCGACGGCTCAACGGATCCCGAGAGGACCCTTTGCGAGCAACTTCTCAAGCATGGACAAGTTGACTTGTCCTTTGTTGGGGAGGCAAAAGATATGCGCCGAGCGTTCTATGCTGTCAAGCGGATTCTCGGCTAACCGGTCAAGTTGATTACTACTCTCAGCTTGACCGAACCCACCAGCTTGGGATTAGACTCGCAGGCTGATGGGTTCGAAGACCGCTTCGTTCCGACTTTGTCAGAAAGAGGAATAACAAAATGCATTGGCTAGTGTATTTCTAC
>JAUXIZ010000045.1 GCA_030620855.1 candidate division WWE3 bacterium | reverse complement strand
GCCGTCCCAACTCCGGCTTCTTCCAAAGCGGCAACGACCTCCTCACCCAGCGTTTTTTTATATTGAGTTTCGATCTTGCTGCGGATGGATTCTACGGTCGCCAAATGCGGTTCAACTTTTAATCCAATCCTACGCTCCAAAAAGCTGATGACTTGAAGATCAAGAGGATCATACATTGCAACTCTCAAGACGGAATCGGTCTTTTCAAAAGGGATGAGAATGTAGCGGACGGCCGTATCCTGGGGGATAAGGTTTAATATTTCGGCAGAGATTTCCACTCCGACCAAACTGGAGTAGGGAATTCCCAAAACTTGAGCGCGAGCTTCGGCCAATTTCTCCGGGTCGACCAAATTTTTCTCAGCAATTAAATCCTCAACGGGGCGACCTACCTTAGCGGCTTCCACTTTGAGTTCTTCCACCTGCTTCGGGGTAATAAGGTTTTGCCCGATTAAAATGTCTTCTACTCTTTTGGCGGTTTGCGGTTCTGCCATCTTATAAGGAAGTATTGCAAAAAAGAGAGCCGTCCTGCTACCTATTCGGAAGCAGTCGGCTCTTTAGGGTAAACCTCTCGGTACTTAATCTCCCAAGAGAATTGGTTAGGATCATCGGCGGCTGAGGCCAAGTCCATTCGCATCAGCACGGAGTTGGTAAAACCGTGCCAGTAGGCGAGGTTGAAGTCGCGGATGTCCATCCAGCGAAACCAAGTCTCATCACCGTTTGTCACTTTGATGAAGAGCACACCTTCCTTTACTGGAACCTTGACCTCGTATCTGGCAAAGAGATTCCCAACTACAATTCGACCGCGCTCGTCCAACCTACCGTCCAAGACAGGGTCGGGAACGAGGATCTTGCAAGAGGAGGCCTTTCTGTTGGGACTCTCCGGCGGACAAGCTTGAGTCTGATAAATCAAAACACCAGCTCCGGCCGATTCGGGCCCAAAGTCCAACACGCTTACTTGCGGAACTTGGGCTAGGAACCCCATCTCGTATCTGTTGCGATCGTTATCATGGGTGTTTCCTCGATTACGACGATCAAGAAGCTGCAAAGCACTATAGTGGCGAAGCATAAACCCGCCGCCTCCCATCGCAAAATCGCCGTGGGAGATATCGGGTCGCCGGCCAGACCAAAAGGACTGCCACAACTCCGTGCTACCCTCAAGCAGGGTATGTATGTCGGTTGAGGCGTGTAAATCAAAAGCGTAGTGGTCCGGTAGGTGAAAGATCGCGTGAATCCATTCGTGCAAAAGTGCGGTATCAAGTTCAAGGTCCGTGTTGTAGAAGCCGCAGCTTTTAGGGCAGTAGATATCGACAAACGACCAAGACCCATCCGAGTCCAAAAGACCGTGGGCAACATAGTCAATCCTACGACTACGAACGTCCCAGGGGAACTTAAACACGCCGTCGGCCAGAATTATGAACCGGCGGGCCACCAAACCACCCTCAGCCGGGGGATTGGCCATTTTAAGTGCCCGATCCATCCACGCCACATGCCGTACCAGATATGCCTGTAAGCTCTCACCCTCATCTTGGGCAAAAGTTTGAAAGGCGGTTTCGGAGGCCAGAAAAGTAGCGTAGTAGGCGTCCTCTTCCATGGCCAACGGGTCGGTGTTTAAGAACCCAATCAGACCCGCAAGCTCGCTCTTCGTTAGAGGTTGATCTTGTCCGTAAGTCAGCAAACCGTCGATCGTTTGCGATGGTGGCTCTTGGTACGCGGGCCCAGCCTCGCCGGGGGAACCGGTGCCGTCCTCGATTGTACCTAGAACCTGAAACGGCGTGAACAAGTCAGCGGCGGTGATTGGCTGCGACGGCGCGTCGGGCGCAATAGGCGCTTTCATCGCCGAACGATGCCCCAACCACGAAGTAAAATATAAGCCTCCCCAAACCCCAGCTCCGACAAAGGCAAAAAGAAACAGTCTTACAACGATCTTCCTAAGACGTGGGAACTTCTTACGACGCGGACTTTCCAGTCTTTGTGCGCGAAACATATACTCCTCCTTTCTTTTTAGTTTTCTGTCCTATAGTTTAGCATAGGTTGGGTCTTTTAACGATACTTCAGCGTTGATATACTAAGCGTGTGCCCAGCATACTTTTACACGGAGCCGACCCGACAACCCGCGAGGAAAAAGCATCCGAAATCCTAAAAGACCGCCAACTCCACCGGCTGGACGCCGACCGCGGCCGCATTAAAATTGCCCAAGTTATAGAGCTTTTGCCACACCTTTATATAAAACCCCAAAGCCGGGCGGGGAGGGGTGTGTTAATTGTCGAGGCCCAGCAGATGACCCAAGAAGCCCAAAGTGCGCTTTTGAAAACGCTTGAGGAGCCGCCCACCTTTTTAACCTTTGTTTTGACCGTGCCCCATCCCAAACTTCTTTTGCCGACCGTCGTTTCCCGCTGTCTTATAAAGGGGATAAAGGGGAGGGGAATGTTGCAAACCACTTTTGCGGCAAAGATTATAAGCGCAAGCCCCGCAAGGCGGCTTGAGATGTTTGAAAAAGAAGTCGGATACGGATTGGCCGATACCTTGTCTTTTTTTGATTCGGTCGAGGCGCACCTGGCCGGCCCAAAAAGTATTCGTTTGGAAACGCAAAAAATAAAGAAGATGTGGGAAGCCAAAAAGATGCTCAGGGATCAGTCCACCAACGTCAAATTGGTCGTTGATCAGCTTCTTATTTCTTGGTAGGATTCCTTGGACAGCAATAATGAAAAAAGCAAAAACCCCTCGCGATAAAAAGCGCCAGCTTAAAACAAAAGACCTCTACACTGCCGCCCAAATCCAAGTTCTGGAAGGATTGGATCCGGTCCGCAAAAGGCCCGGCATGTATATCGGAGCAACCGACATAAACGGTCTTCATCACCTGGCTCTTGAGATAGTAAATAACTCCATTGACGAGGCCCTAACCGGAGCCTGTGATCGCATTGAGGTTATCATCGGTAAAGACAACTCCGTAACCGTCATTGACAACGGCCGCGGAATCCCCGTGGTTCTGCACCCTAAATATAAGGTATCGGCGCTTGAGCTTGTGATGACCAAGCTCCATGCCGGAGGAAAATTCGGCGAGGGCGGCTACAAAGTATCCGGGGGGCTCCACGGAGTCGGCTCATCGGTTGTTAATGCGCTCTCCGAGCATACAAAGGTGGAAGTCCGCCAAGGGGGGAAAGTTTGGATGCAGGAGTATGAGCGAGGCAAGCCTCTATATAAGGTAAAAGAAGCGGGTAAAGCACCTGCCGATGAAACCGGAACCACCGTTACCTTTTTGCCCGATTCTAAAGTCTTTGGCAAGGATATAGGCATGGATTTTGATTTCCTTACCGAGCGGCTTAGGCAGTTTGCTTACCTTACCAAAGGAGTTTTCTTTAGTTTTAAGGACGAGCGGAGAGACTCCGAGCGAAGCTATTACTTTGAAGGAGGGATCCGCTCTTTTGTGGAGTCCCTAAACCGCAACAAAAAAGCATTACATGAAGCTTTT
>JAUXIZ010000011.1 GCA_030620855.1 candidate division WWE3 bacterium | reverse complement strand
TTTTTATTTTTAACGGTTGTGGGCTTGGTCGGCTTGGAATCTATCTTGGAAACATCCGTTTCCTGCCCGTAGTTTGCGGTTGGATGGTGCAGGGAAACTCGGCGCCTTTGAGGAGATGGGATCTCCTCTTTTCTTTTAATCTCTATCTTCTCAAGCCGATCCGCAATTGTAGTCCAAATCTCGTTTATCAACCGGTCAAAAAGATCCCGGGCCTCTTTTTTGTACTCAATCAAAGGATCTCGCCCCCCGTATCCGGCAAGCCCAATCCCGCGCCTAAGCTCTTCCATGGTATCGATGTGCTCAATCCAAAGCACATTAAACGTCTGCAAAGAAAGCTGTTTGGAAATTTTGAGCCAGTCTTCTCCAAACTCTTTTTTGTATTTTTTCCAAATGTCCTCTACTTTATCCGAAAAATGAGACAACCGGTCCAGGAGAAACTTTTCCGCATCCTCCCCTCCTTCCAAAATGCGCCGCCTGATGCGGTAGGCAATCTCGCGGTGCTTATTCATGACATCGTCGTATTCCACCAGGTGCTTGCGGATATCAAAGTTGTATCCCTCCACCTTTTTTTGCGCGTTTTCGATTGCACCCGACACCACCCGGCTTTCCAAAGGTACATCCTCGGCAATCCCAAACCGGTCCATAAGTTTCTCAACCATCTGCCCGCCAAAGATGCGCATCAGATCATCCTGAAGCGCCACAAAAAACCGCGAAGAACCGGGGTCCCCTTGCCGGCCGGAACGGCCTCTGAGCTGATTGTCAATCCGGCGAGATTCATGTCGTTCAGTACCGATAACATGCAAACCTCCAAGATCAACCACGCCTTCCGCAAGCTTTATGTCAACCCCACGGCCGGCCATGTTTGTGGCAACGGTTACCGCTCCCTTCTCCCCCGCTCTAGCAATAATCCGAGCCTCTTTTTCGTGCTGCTTGGCATTTAGAAGATCATGCGGAATCTTTTTCCTTTTAAGGAGTTTGGACAGAAGCTCGTTCTTTTCTATAGAGGTGGTACCAACCAAAACCGGCTGGCCCTTGGCGTTGCGCTCGGATATATCGTCAGCCACGGCTTTAAATTTGCCGGCGACGGTTTTGTAAACCATGTCCGGGTGGTCGCGGCGGATCATCGGCTCATTTGTCGGAACGATAATAACGTCAAGCTCGTAGATTTTGTGGAACTCCTCCGATTCCGTTGCCGCGGTACCGGTCATTCCGGCCAGCTTTCCGTACATCCTAAAGTAGTTCTGGAAGGAGACGGTCGCTAAGGTCTTGCTTTCCTTTTGAATGGAGACGCCCTCTTTGGCCTCAATTGCCTGGTGAAGCCCCTCGGAATATCGGCGCCCGTGCATCAGCCGCCCTGTGAACTCGTCCACAATAATGACTTTGTTGTCTTTTACGATATAGTGCTGATCCTTTTTGAAAAGCGCCCGAGCCTTAAGGGCCTGCTCGATGTGGCGAACCGTCTCAAAATCGCGCTCGTAAAGGTTGGTTACTCCTAACATCCTCTCCACTTTGCGAAGCCCTACTTCGGTTAAAGTGGCCGAGCGAGACTTTTCCTCAACGTTAAAGTCCATCTGATCAGTTAGCTTTTGGACCAATGCGGCAAAATCGTAATATCTTTGGGTTGCCTCCTCCTCCTGAGGTGCGGAAATGATAAGCGGAGTTCGAGCCTCATCAACAAGAATGGAATCAACCTCGTCCACAATCGCAAAGTGGTGCGCCCCCTCCTCCCCTACCCTGTTAATCTGCACAATGTCGGAAGTGTCGTAAACCATGTTGTCGCGAAGATAATCAAAGCCAAACTCGTTGTTAGTACCGTAAGTGATATCGGCCTCATATGCCTCGCGTCGGCCGACTTCACGCAAGAACTTGCCCTGCCCAAGCTCCATCTCCTCCGGAGTTGCACTCTCCTCCTCGGCCTGCTTTTTAGCGTCTTCGTTCTCCGGATCAAAAAGGTAGGCCTTTTCGTGGTTCAAACACCCAACCGAAAGACCAAGAAGGTAAAAGATCGGACCCATCCATTCCGTGTCCCGGCGGGCCAGGTAATCGTTAACGGTAATCAAGTGGGCACCCTTACCTCCCAGGGCGTTAAGGTAAAGCGCCAAAGTCGCCGACAGGGTTTTACCTTCCCCCGTTTTTTGTTCGGTAATCTTACCCTGGTGGAGCACAATTCCAGCAGTAAGCTGGACGTCGTAGGGGCGCATGCCGGTGGTGCGTTTTGCGGCTTCGCGCACTACCGCAAATGCTTCCGGCAAAATATCATTCCGCGTTTCCTTTTTTTGCAAGCGGTCTCTAAATTCCTGAGTTTTAGCTTTAAGTTTGGCATCGGAAAGCTTTTTAACCTCCGACTCCCGTGAGTTTATTTTTTCAACGGCAGGGCGCAGGCGTTTTAG
Organism: candidate division WWE3 bacterium; assembly: GCA_030620855.1. GTDB lineage: Bacteria > Patescibacteriota > WWE3 > 9FT-COMBO-53-11 > 9FT-COMBO-53-11 > JAUXIZ01. The sequence continues at coordinate 9,171 of JAUXIZ010000011.1, read as the reverse complement.
CTCACGCTCGTTAAAGTCAAAGATCTTCTTCAAAAAACTCATACGGGAATAGTATATCTTACCCCCGAGCTAAGAAGCGGGGTTAAGCGTGGCGGTCGGCCACGGATGAGGCACCAAAGGCCTGGGGCTTGGTCTTTACATCATAGCCGTTTCCTTTAATCATGGAAACGACCTCAGTAATCATATCGCGGGTTAGTCCATTTTCCCCAATGTCAACGTGAATCTCCAATCCAAACTCGAGAAGCTTTGGAGCAACTTTAAGCTGGAGGATAAAGTTGTTGGCAAAGTCCAAAGAGGTTAAAGCTTCTTCGTAGATTCTCTCCTTGAGGGCGTAAGGGCGCTTTTGATTGTAGCTTTTCCAAAAATAAATTCCCCCGCCGCCAACGCGATGCACCACCAAAGCGGTAACAAACTCCACACCCTTGCTATTATGGTTTTGGCTATCGGTACCGATGATAATCCGATACTTCTGGTCCGGTTCGCTTTTGACAAACTCAGTAATCTTCTCAATCACATCAGGAAATTCCAGCCTTCCGTAAGTCGGGCTATTCATTTCCTCGATCTGTCTCAACTGCGAAATTTTTTGCATTTTCATATTGAAAAAATTATACCACTGAATTTCAAAACTCGGCTGCAATCAAAGTGCCCAAAGCAGAAAAATCCCTAATGCGATTCTATAAAAAGCAAAAGGCAAAAGGGAGTATTTCCGCAAAATCTTAAACAAAAACCGGATCGCAAAAAGCCCGACAACAAAGGAGGTTAAAATCCCGGCTGCGAAATTAGGCCCTTGAACCGCCAGCTCTCCTGCCTGCCAAACATCAAAAAGCTGGTAAAGCCCAGCGGCAAGAACGATGGGGATAGAGATCAAAAACGAAAAGTGCGCCGCGCGGTCGCGTTTTATCCCCTTGCTCATGCCGATTGAAATTGTAATTCCCGAGCGAGAAACGCCCGGAATAAGAGCGAGAGCCTGCGAAAACCCAATCAGCAAGACATCTCCCAGACTTGCTTCTTTCTTGGGGGATCTTTCGCGCCGATACAAAGCCTCAATACCCACCATTAAAATTGCAACCGTAATCAAAGAGATAGCCACAAGCCGAGGGCTCCTAAGGTATTCTTCGATAAAATCCCTTCCAAAAAGCCCCGCCAGGCCCACCGGCACGGAAGCCAAAAGAATAAAAGCAACCATCCGCCACGAGCGGGTCTTAAAAAGATTTATCCACGCTTTATCAAACCACCACAAAAGAGCAAACGCCGTGCCTAAATGAAGCGCGGCATCAAAACTCAGCGAGTGCGGTTGCCACCCTAAAAGCTCAGGAAAAATAATCAAATGCCCCGAGGAGGAAATCGGAAAAATCTCCGTCAAACCCTGAACTGCTCCTAAAATTATTGCTTGATATAAAGGCATTACCACACCGGAAAAAGGCCGTGCATAAAGTTAACCGCAACCGCAATCGTAATCCCAACTCCAAAACCTCCCAAAATATCAAGAGGATAGTGCACGCCCACAAGAACCCTCCCCCACCCAACCAAAACGGCGATCACAAAAAAGGCCAAGCCGGCAAGTTTATCGGTAAAAAACAAACCCGTTGCCAAAGCGGCAGTAAAGGCGGCGTGCCCCGAAGGAAAAGACGCATAAAACTCCCGCTGCGGAACACTGATTAGAGGCTCCACATCCGCCGCAACAAAGGGCCTCGGAACCGATGTCAGAGTCTTTAACACCTCGGAAATTGTAAAAGCCAAAACCACGGCGACTACGATGCGAACGATATCGTGCGGTTCGCTTTTGAGAATCAAAAACGGTATTACTAAAGCACAAACCCAGATTAGATATTCGGCCAAAAAGATTGAGATATTTGTTCCTACCTGCATAAATAAAGGTAATTTCCTCCCAAACCGCCTAAAAACCCCGGGAGCGGAATCTTTACTACTTCCACAGTAGCAAAAACTTTGCCAAGAAGACTCTTAAATGCCGTCCGGTTAAATCCGCTTGCCCGGTTTACGATAATCAACCCGTCTTCTTTAGTAATTCCTTTAAGTTTTGCCAAAAAGTCTTCCTCTTCAAAATGCAAAGGAAAATTTCCCCCCAAATAAGCGTCAATAAAGGTAAAATCGAACGGATCCCCTTCGTATCCAACAACATACTCTTGCCCATCTCCGATTACAACCTCAAGATTTGGAACTTTATCAAGGTCAAAAAACCGGCGGGCAACGTTAATTACTTCCGGATCAATCTCAATGCCTGTTATCGAGAGGTTCGGAAACCTTTCGGTTAGAAGGTGGAAAATCGTTGCCCCGCCGACCCCCACAATGAGGGCTCTTTTTGGATCTTTAAGTTTTTGGGAGATTGCGTTTATAGCCTTAAACCAATATTTATCAGGGAGGGTGGGCGTATCCAGGGAAACAGATTGCGGGTACCCGCCAACCTCCAAAACAAGGCCTTGTTTGTGCTTCCAAACGTTTATAACTCCGGAGTGAGCCGAGGAAGTTGAGTAGATAATTTTAGGCTTACCGGCGAATAATTTTTTTGCCGACATAAGGTACAAGAGGTGCCGGAACTTTTACTGACCCGTCTTTCTGCTGATAGTTTTCCAAAATGGCGATAATTGTACGGCCAATCGCAAAAACCGTTGCGTCATTCATGTGGACAAACTCAGTACCGCTGTCCCCCTTGAACCGGGTATTGAGGCGGCGAGCCTGATAATCGGTCATAAGATCCGAAGTGTGGGTTTCTCTGTACTTACCCTGGCCGGGAAGCCACACCTCAATATCAATCTGACGATAATCAGGCGCACCCAGCTCTCCAGCGCAAATTGCAACAACCTGGTATGGTATCTTAAGCGACTGCATTAAGTACTCCTGAATACCAACAATGAAGTCTTGCTCTACCACTGAGTTCTCCGGCGTAGTGAATGATTCTATCTCGATCTTGTCAAACTGATGCACGCGAAGTATTCCCCTCGTATCCCGGCCGTAAGATCCAGCTTCACGGCGGAAGCTGGTGGAAAAACCGACATAACGAATAGGCAATTCTTCTTCTGGAATTATTTCATCCATGTGCATAGGTCCAAGCGTATGTTCAGCGGACCCTACAAGATAAAGATCGTCGCCTAAAATGTGGTAGCGCTCTTCTTTCGGCTCAAGACGAGCCATTTTATCCATAACATCCGGACGGATCATAACGGGTGGTACGACAGGGGTAAACGGTTTGGAATTGTACCCTTTACTCACTTTGTCAGCAATAACTTTAAGAATTTTCTCGTCAGACAAGACACTGAAAGCATACTGAACGAGAGCAAATTCCAACAAAGCAGCGTCACCTTTTAGATAACCAAAACCCGAACCGGCAACTTCCGAGGCGGTTTCTACATCTATAACCCCCAAGTTCTCACCGAGCTCGAGGTGGTCCTTAGGCTTAAAACTAAATTCAGTAGGTTTCCCCCATTTGCGCATAACTTTGTTCTCTGCCTCATCTTTGCCTGGAGGAACGTCTGGGTGAATCAGGTTTGGCAATTGCCGCAGCAGGGTGTTTAGCTGCTTTTCAATGTTCTTAAGTTGGGGCTCGAGGTTCTTGAGTTCTCTTTTTATTTCTGAAGCACGTTTTATATCGTCTGCCGGTGGTTTTTTATTCTTCGCTCCCTTACTAAGCTTGTTCTGTTCCGCACGTAGTTTCTCTACTCTAACTCGAGTTTTGGAACGAGCCTTGGCCAATTTGTTAAGCCCAGCAACATCAACACCTTTACCTCGGACTTTTATAATCCTCTTAACCTCTTTAATATTTTCGGCCACAAATTTAGGATCTAGCATCCCTATACATCATAAAAGGAAAGGCCGCCGGGATTCAAATTACCTAGCGGGGCCTGAGAGCCGGGAAGAACATCACTTCGCGAATTGAAGGATTATCAGTCAAAAGCATGAAAAGACGCTCCATTCCAATCCCTAAACCCGAAGTAGGAGGCATCCCGTATTCCATCGCCTCCAAGAAATCTTCATCAACCTGGTGGGTTTCCAACTGACCTTTCTTTCTCAGCTGCGCTTGAGCCTCGAAGTTTTCCCTCAAAAGCAAGGGGTCGTTGCCTTCTGAATAGCTGAGTCCGTGTTCTCGGCCTCCGATAAAGATCTCAAAATTCTCCACATACTCGGGATCGCTTCCAACTATCTTGGCAAGCGGCATAATATCTCGTGGATAGTTACTAACGAGGGTGGGTTGGACAATCTTCGGCTCAACTTTGACCGCGAAAATCTCCTCAAGGATCTGTCCTTTGATATGCTTTCCTCCAATATTCACCTCGAGCTTTTTCGCCGCAGCCTGAGCATCTTTTAAGCTTTTTACCTTGGTCCAGTCCAACTTTGTTTCTTTCTTAACCGCCTCAACCATCGAAATCCTTTTCCAAGGCGGCTTAAGATCAATCTTTTTACCTTGATGGGTAATCTTGGTTGTCCCCAAAACATCATGAGCAACGCTGGAGATAAGTTGTTCAACAAACCTCATATTATCTTCATAATTGGCGTACGCCCACATCGTTTCCATCTGCAAAAATTCCGGGTTGTGAGATGTGTCAATCCCTTCGTTCCTAAAATCAACCGAAAATTCAAAAACCTTCTCGTACCCACCCACAATCAAGCGCTTGAGATACATCTCATTTGAGATGCGGAGATAAAAATCGGAATCCAGCGCGTTGAAATGCGTTTCAAAAGGTCGGGCTAAGGTTCCGCCGTAGACCGGCTGAAGAGTAGGGGTAATAACCTCTGTATACCCATCTTTGATAAGAAAATTGCGCATGCTTTGGGTGATTTGAGAAATTTGATCGAAGCGGTCGCGGACTTCGGAGTTGAGGATAAGATCCAAATAACGCTTGCGGTAGCGCTCTTCGGTGTCTCTTAATCCTGATTTGGCCGGCAGAGGAAGAAGAGATTTAGTCAAAAGAACCAGATCCTCCGCCTCAACCGTCAGTTCTCCGGCTTTGGTTTTGAAAGTCTTGCCGACCACTCCCAAAAAATCCCCCACATCCAGAAGAGCGGCGAGTTGGGAATTGGCTTTAGACAATTTATTGGACTGGAAAAGAACTTGAACTTCACCGCTCTGATCGACCAAGTCGGCAAAGGTAATCTTTCCATGCTCCCGCCAAGCCATAATTCTCCCGGCGATGGTTGCCTTCGTTCCCAGCTTGGCCTTACGCACCTGGGAAATTAAGTGCTGGCGATTAAAAAAGGAGAGGTAAGGGTCAAAACCCAAAGCGCGAATTTTCTCGATCTTTTTCAGTCTTTCTTTGCGCAACTCTTCAATCGGCTGTGGCATACTTCAGTGAACAGTTTATCACCTAAAGTGAGCAGTGATCCACATTTCGCCCACCGGATAGTTAATAGAGTTTAATTGCAACTAAAAGGATTTGCGGCAAATACTAAAGAGGATTACTTTATTTTTACGATACGGTAAGTGAGTTTGCCGACAGGAGCCTTAACTTCTATCTTTTCGTCAACTTTCTTTCCTATAAGCGCTTGTCCCAAGGGAGACTCGTGCGAAATCTTACCGCTTGCCGGGTCGGCTTCGTGAGCACCAACCACGGTAAACTCTTGCTCATCACCATCAAGGTGGACCAGAACAGTTGATCCAATAGCAATTTCCCCACCGGCTTTTTCCTTGACCACTTCAACGCGGCGCAAAATATCATCCAACTCGGTAATGCGACCCTCTACAAAGGACTGTTCCTCACGTGCGGCATCGTAAGCGGCGTTTTCAGAAACGTCACCCAGCTCGCGCGCTTTTTGGAGTTTTTCCGCAACCTCTTTTCGACGGGCGTTGACCAGCTGGTCATACTCCTTTTGAATTTTCTTTTGACCACCTTTGGTCAAATAAACTTTTTCTTCTGCCATGTGTTTAAAATCTGCTAAACCTAAATCAACCTTTACAAAAAACAACCCCCCATCTTTGGGCAGTGGAGAGCACTTGCAATCTATCAAATCAAAGTCAAAAAGTCAAAAACAAACCAGTGACCAAACCAAGAATCCCTCCAGATAAAGCTGGTGCCGCCAAGGGGATTCGAACCCCTGTTACCAGGTTGAGAACCTGGCGTCCTAGTCCCCTAGACGATGGCGGCTTATTAATACTAATTATAACCCACGCAAAGTAGGAAACCAGGTATGTTAGTCCGTTTCCTTTTTTAAAGTCTCCCCGGCAACAAGAGTAATAACGGCAAGAAAGGCGGAAACGCCGGCAAAAGACAAAACAACGGTAAAAAGTTTAGACAGGTCCGAGGACGGTAGAAGCTCGGCATGACCAACAGTTATAAGAGTGGATGATGAGAAGTAAAAGGAATCTACCCAACTCCAACCCTCCGCAAAATGGTAAAAGAAGGTCGCCGTCAAAAGCAGAAACACAAAGAGAGGAACAACAGTTTGCAGGTCCGCCTTAAAAGTATGCTTGCGCTTAAACAACATAAAATTATGCTAGCAAAATTTGGCCCGGAATTTCGACGGCAAACTTAACCAACTATTATCGCCTTCCCCAAAATTTCTTTCAAAGCCTTCAGCGGTAAAAGTGCACAGTCCCGCCTGGAAGAAGTTAAAGTCCCGCCAAACCAGGACAGGACGTCATCTTCCCCCAGCTTCAAAACGTTGCTTGCTTTCTTGCCTTTGATCGCCTCGGTCAGCATCGAGGAGGAAGCAACGCTAACAACACAACCGTTGGTCTTGAAACTGGCTTCAGTAATTTTTGGAGGATCCCCTTCCAACTTAAGAAACAGATCTATAACATCGCCGCAAAGCGGGTTTGGAGTTTGAACCTTAACGGTGGGATTCTCCATCTCCCCCCAATTTTTCGGGTTTTTGGCATGTTCTAGAATTTCCTCACGGTAAAGGTCCATTTATGCTCCTAAAACCTTCTTTGCCTCCAAAACGGCCTCTGCTAATTTATCCACTTCTTCTTTCGTGTTGTACAAAGCAAAACTGGCCCTTGCCGTTGCAACAAGATCAAAGTGTTTATGAAGCGGCATGGTGCAGTGGTTGCCCGAGCGTATCGCAATCCCCTCCCCGTCCAGAACGGTGGCCAGGTCGTGAGGGTGGATACCCTCAACCGTAAAGGCAATCACCGGTCCGTGGTCTTCAGGATTTCTAGGCCCGTAAATCCTTAGACCATCAATTTTGGAAAGCGAATCCAAAGCATAGGCTGTCAGTTCTTCGGTGTGGGTTTTTATGCCATCCATTCCAACCCCTGAAATATAATCCAGCGCGGCTCCAAATCCGGCTACGCCGCCAATATTAGGAGTCCCGGCTTCAAACTTATGAGGTGAATCTTTATAAGTAGACTTATCAAGAGATACCTCCCTTATCATCTCTCCCCCGCCCATAAAAGGAGGCATGCTCTCAAGAAGATCTCGACGCCCGTAAAGCACGCCAACCCCGGTAGGCCCCAACATTTTGTGAGCCGAAAAAGCGTAAAAGTCCGCACCGAGGCTTTGCACGTTTACTGAAGTGTGGGAAACCGCCTGCGCCCCATCAATCAAAACAGTGGCCCCAACTTTGTGGGCAACTTTGGACAACTTTTTGACCGGGTTTATAGTGCCAAGAACGTTTGAAACATGGACAAAAGCCAAAAGTTTTGGTTTTACCTTCCGGATTGTTTCCTCCGGATTCTCTAAATATCCATCCTCGGTAACCATTATAAATTCAAGCTTAAACCCCAACTCCTTGGAAAGAAGCTGCCAGGGAACCAGGTTGCTGTGGTGCTCCATTATGGTGAGAAGAACGGTATCTTTGGACGTGAGGTTGGCTTTACCCCAAGAGTATGCAACAAGATTAATTGCTTCGGTAGTTCCCTGAGTAAAAACAATCTCCTTCGGACTTGAAGCACTAATAAATTTGGCCGTCTTTTCCCTAACACCCTCAAAAAGAGCGGTTGCCCGCTCGGCCAACGTGTGTACTCCGCGATGGATATTAGCATTGTCTTTGCTGTAGTAACGAGATAACTCGCCAATAACAACTGCAGGCTTTTGAGAAGTAGCCGCGCTGTCCAGATAAACTAGCGGTTTACCATTCACATTTTGGGAAAGTATTGGAAAGTCTTTGCGGATTTTATCTGCGTTAAGCATCTTTTGTGATTTCCACTAAAATGTCATCTCCTTCAACCTTTAGTTTGTAGGTTTTAATCGGGACCGTAGCCGGTAAGATGCGCACCGACCCGTCGGTCATATCAAAACGGGACCCGTGGCAAGGGCATTCTACCTCGTAATCTATTAAAGACCCCTCGCCTAAAGAACACTGCGCATGGGTACAGGTATCATCAATCGCAAAAAACTCTCCTCCAACACGGGCGATGGCAATCTTTTTGCCTTCCAGGTCGAATGGTTTTATCTCCCCATCGGCAACTTCTGAAGTTTTTACTACTTTAACCCAAGGCATAAGACTTTACCTCCTCCAGTTTCGATAGTAATTGTTTCTTTCCATGTTGTGCAACATCTCCTCCCAAATCATCCAAAACCCCGTCCAAAAAACCTTCAATAATAAGTTCTACTGCTTTGGATTTTGTAAGCCCGCGGCTTCGAAGGTAAAAAAGCTGTTCCTCGTCCACAACTCCCACGGTTGCACCGTGTGAAGCCCGCACGTCATCCGCCTCAATCTCCAAGTAAGGATAAGTTTCCACTTTCGAGTCCTTGCCAACAAGTAAAGCCTTTTCCTCCAAGAAATCTTCGGACTTTTGAGCGTTCTTTTCTATCTTTATTAAGCCCTTGATCCGGGCAAAAGCAGAGTCTAATAAAATTCCCCTAACAATTATGCGCCCCCGGGTGGAGGCGGATTTGTGCACTACGGAAAGATCCAAGTCAATAACGTCTTTTCCTTTGCCGGCAAAAACGACCAAGAGCTTCTCTTCTTGGCCTTCCTTATCCAAAACTACCTCTACCTTTTTTGTTTTGCTTCCCAAAACAGGAACAAAAATCATCCCACCGACCCCTCCATATCAAGCTCTATCAGCCTGTTAAGCTCTACCGCATACTCCAAAGGAAGCTCTTTTACAATCGGCTCAATAAACCCGTTCACAACCATGGAGATTGCCTGAGGTTCATTTATTCCGCGGCTTCGAAGGTAAAAAAGCTGTTCCTCGCCTATCTTGGAAACAGTTGCCTCATGCTCTACCCTAACTTCCCTTTCGTTAATGTTCATTGTCGGATAAGTATCGGA
>JAUXIZ010000032.1 GCA_030620855.1 candidate division WWE3 bacterium | reverse complement strand
TATTTGAGATGCTTTTCAAAGTATGCCCGAGCCACTCCCAAAATAGCATAGAAGAAAACCCCTTCAGAAAGCCCCCTAAGATGCGCCTCCCACGGGAAGAAGGAAAAAGCAAGGGAAACCTGGGCAGTACCCAAACCCACAAAAAGAGCCCCAATAAACTGCTTTCTGTTAAAGAGATCCGTAAGTGAAGAAAACCAAAATAGATTTAAAGACAGAAAAAAGCCTGTACAAAACACCAGAGCTGCGTTTAAAAGAACTCCTAGCTCCAGCTTATAAACGGCTGTAAGGAGCAAAAAAGCCGCTAAAAAGGAGAGGACAAAGGACGCCGGACGCGCTGCTTTCTCCAACGGAATTTTTTCACCCTTCAGGCGCTCTACCCTAAAAACGTTTAAGGTCAGAAAGAGCATATAAAAGGTAAAAGCAAAAAGAGCCCAAAAAACTATATTCAACACTTCTTGGAAGTTAGGATAAAAGTACTGCCCCAACCCCGCCCCAAGCGCCAAAATAGCTGGCAAAAGAAGGAGAGTCACAGCCTCAATTCCGCCAGGCCTTCCTAACGCGAAATACGCTAAAAATAAAGCTAGTGCAGGCAACACAAGAAACCAGCCAATACCAATGATATCTGGATAAAAAGATGCGAAAATTAAAGCGGCAGTCATCACGGCGGAGGTTAGGGCAAATCTGATTCTTTTATTGATAATCAAAAATGAGAGCATGAGAGATCAGGGGGTTTCAACCTTTTTAATATGGCAAAGGGCAATTGCCAAAGCATCAGCTGCATGAACGGGTGTTGGGTGTTCTTTGAGTTTGAGGTGCTTCTGAACAGCCTTTTGAACAACTTTTTTATCCGCTCTGCCGTGACCGGCAATGTAGAGTTTTGCCTCCAGCGCATTGTACTCGTAAACCGGCAGATCCCTCTCCCCTGCCAAAAGCAGGATAACTCCGTAAGACTGAGCTACGCTTATGGCACTTCGCTTATTGACATTAAACACCACTCTCTCTATAACTATCTCCGATACTTCGTGTTCATCAACCAACTCTTCCACTCCCCTCTTGATTGTAAGAAGGCGCCTAGATAGAGGTTCTTTTGGAGAAGTTTTTATAGAACCGTGGTCCACATACACAACTCTGAATTTATTAGTTTTTCTTTTGGGATTTCGAATTTTCTTTACAATCCCCCACCCCATTTGGGCAGTACCGGGATCAATTCCTAGAATCTTCATGATTTTGCGAATGCATCAAATTCTCGGGAATGTCAAAGTTGCTGTAAATATCGGAAACATCATCATGCTCATCCAAAGCATTAGCTAAATCCAAAACACGTTCAGCCTCTTTATGATTCGCAATCGGAACTGTAAAGGCAGGTTTTTCTGGATCGGAGAAAACATAAGCTGCGGACCCGGCTTCCCCGAGTTTACCCCCGTGTGAATCGAAAATGCGTCTAACTTCCGAAAGAGTGCGGTTTTTATTATCCGTTACGACCTTGACCATAAAAGCGGTTCCGGAAGGTCCATATCCCTCATAAGTTCCCTCCTGCAGGTCCACAGCCGAGCTAGCCGCGCCAATCGCCCGCTCAATATTGTCTTTGGGCATATTGTAGGATTGAGCTTTATCGATGGCTGACCGAAGCGTCGGGTTTGCATCCGGATCGGGACTTCCTTTTCTGGCAGCTACGGAAATCTCGCGCACAAGCTTAGAAAAGATTTTCCCGCGCTTTACATCCTGAGCTTGCTTTTGGCGTTTTATTGTCGACCAGTGGGAGTGTCCGCTCATACGAACCAATGATACCAGACCCAAAAAAGAACCGTCAGGATCGTGAAACCCTGACGGTTTGGACTCGGAAGAGTTAAAACGAAGAAGTCTTCGAACGCTCCTTCTTCGCCCAATCATCCTGCACCTGTTGAACAGCATTTTGGATTTCCCAAGGGACTCCTTGGTACTGATCTAAAAAATAGTCTAGCAGCCTGTCCAACCTACGAACGTACCACTGCCGGCTGGAAAAGCACAAGCAAAGGACGCGCTTACCTCGACCAAGATGGCCGAGCCAACCCATCGCGATGTAGTCGATTTCCTCTTGAGCATCTTCAATGACCTTCTGAGGAACGCCGACAGCCTGAGGATCCGGCACAAAGGGTGGGGTGGAAACTGCACACGGCTGCTTCTTAACCTGAGGATCTGGTTTGAGGCCCTCCACCTGTTTCTCTTCCTCTGAGCGTAGATAAGCAAGCGCATCCCCAAGGTTTTTACAAACGATTTGCGCAACCTCTTCGCTAAGGAAGGGCGAAGGAAGATCATCCTCAAAGTCGACTAGGCATTGCTTACTATCAACTTGAACGGCAATTCTCCAAGCCGACTTACCTACTTCTACAACAGAGCATTGAATCGGATCAATAACCACATACCACGGTATCTCATGCACTGTAATCTCTCCTTTCCCCGCCTAAGGCGGGCAAGTTTTAAATCGGTTATTTTAATTTTCCCACACTTCTCCGAAGAAATCAAATACTATGGGTTTGAAGGGTTTAGCGGAGTTCCTCTTCGTCGACCAGTTCGGATTTTTTCCCGGCGGGCTTTTCCTTTTTTTTAGCCGGCGTTTCCGTGGCTTTTTTCGTATTAGTCCTTTTGGCAGTAGTCTTCTTAGGAATTATTTTTTTCGCCGCGGCTGTCTTTTTCGGTTTTACTTCTACTTTAATTTCTTTCTTGACCGCTGGTTTTCTAGCGGGGGTTTCTTTCTCTTCTTTTGGTTCCTCTACTTTAACCTCCTTTGATCCAGCCTCTTTCTTTTCCTTTATTTTTGGCTCCTCTCTTTGCGCCCCAGGCCTTTTGCCTTCTATCTCCAAAAGGCAGGCAAATGGAACATTCTTCTCGCCCTCCGGAAGAAGCACCTTGGTTTTGTCACCTTCTTCCCCTCCCCAGTACTTAACGGCGCTTTGCAAAAGTCGGTATGAGCCATCTTTGCCGAGGGCCTCAAACTGGCCGTCCTTTACGGCCAGCTGCGTCTCAACCTCGACTCGAGAAAGTTTTTCGACGAGCTTAAACTGGCGCCCCGTCGGACCCTCGGTCATTTTTAACAGGTCTCCATAAATCAGCCTTGTTTTTGCAGAGTAGTTATCGGGAACGGGATACTTTTTACCGGCCGCGGTCACCATAAAACGCCCATCATACTTACCAACCAGTCCAGGCATTTCGCTACTACCTGTTTTTTCTATTTCACCAAGAAGTTGGCTAGCAAGTTTCAAAGAAGAGGAAGCCGCCGAGAGAGCCTGTCGAAGCAGTTGAATTTTGTCTTTTCCGATCTTTTTCATGAGTCTCGCCAATCAGAGTAATTTTACCACTTTACCTAAGATTTTTCCTCATTTTCCTCAATCGCTTTGAGGGATAGGCTAATCTTTCCCTCATTGTCGATCTCTGTAATTTTAACCTTGATTTTATCCCCCACGGCTACCACATCGGTAACCTTATCAACTCTCCCCTGAGAAAGTTCAGAGATATGAAGCAATCCGTCCCTCCCCGGAAACACTTCCACAAAAGCGCCGTAATCGGTCGTATTTTTTACTTCCCCTTCCACAACCTCTCCAACTTCAATCTTTGGCAAAGGCTCGCCTTTAGCGCGTTTTTCCTCGGCAACCGCTAAACCTTTGGTAAACGCGCGCTCGGTCCAACGCTTGATCTTATCCTCCACCTCGGCCGAATCGCGCCCGTAGGCCTCGCGGGAAAGCTTGAGCGCCTCCTGACTTTGATACGTCTTGCCGTCCGGAGGGGTAAGCGAAAGGGCCGAAAACGGCTTGGAAGTCATTCCTTCAACCGAAAGTTTCGAGTAAAGGTGGTAACGATCTAAAGAGATTAAATCTTCGGCAGTGAAGTAAGGGGTAAACTCTTTTTCCAAAATTGCCGCATCCGGAGCACCCACCGAAAAGACCAGCATTGTCCCGATGTTTCCAAAAACCGCCTCCTGCATCTCTTCGGGAAGCTGCTCAATGTACTGGTGAGTAAGATGCAAGTTCAACCGATACTTCCTGGCTTCAGAAAGAATTGAAGCAAAAGATCCGGAAGCAAAGTTTTGGAACTCGTCCGCGTACAAGTAAAAGTCACGCCTTTCGTCCTCTGGAATCCTAACCCTTTGCATCGCCGTAAAGTTCATCCGGGAAATCAAAAGCGAACCGAGAAGGTTGGCGTTGTCCTCCCCAATTTGCCCCTTAGACAAATTTATAAGCAAGATTTTTCCGGAGTTCATGATGTCGTCAAGGTCAAGCGACGAGGTCCGCTGGCCAACAATGTTTCTGATGGTCGAGGAGGCCAAAAAGCGGCCGACCTTATTTTGGATCGGGGCAACCGCCTCGGTATGCAGGCGCGGGTTGCTCATCATTTGCCGGTACTCTACCTCCCAAAACTTCCGCAAAACCGGGTCCTGAATTTTGTGGACGATGTAGTCTTGGTAGTTTTTATCAGATAAAATCCTGGTAATGCCCCTAAGGGTTGTTCCCGGAACCTCGAGCAAGGTGAGAATAGAATTGTTCAAAAGGTACTCCAATCTTGGACCCCAAGAGTACTCAAAGTGCTTTTTAAAAGCGTCCAAAAGGCCGGAGGCGAGGAGGTTCTTTTGCGACGAATCGTGCAGCTCCAAAGGGTTAAGGCCAATCGGATGTTCGGCATCGGCAGGATCAAAGTAAAC
>JAUXIZ010000051.1 GCA_030620855.1 candidate division WWE3 bacterium | reverse complement strand
GCTAAGGCTTGGAAATCAAACTGTTCAACTATAACAGACGTGTCTAGAGGAAAGGGCAAAATAAGAGAGCGAGCCCCTGCCCTAAGCTCGCTCTGACATTAATTTACACAAGTCAAGGCAAGCTTGTCAAGTCTTATAGTCTTAACGACTAACTAGTAATAGTATACCTTATAGTTTATCATTATGCAAAGTAATTACCTACTTATAGTGTCGGAATAGAGGTTAAGGACCTAACTGGATTAGAACTTAACATTTTTGTTATAGAACTGGGTTACTTGGTATTGGAAGAAGCTGTAAAAAGGCCTGCAAGAAGCTCCTGAATGGTGGGAAAGTCGTCTGCGCCAATTGGCTTAAGCCCAAGTTTCTTGGCGTGTTTTATCCTTTCTTTATCCCCTACTACCGATTTAATCTCTCCGTTTAGCCCAACCTCTCCAAAAAAGCACGTTTTGGCAGGAACGGGCTTTTTCAGCTGAGATGAAGCAACCGCAACCGCAATCGCCAAATCCGCCGCCGGCTCAAAAACCCTCATTCCAAAAGAGGTTTTGACAAAAATATCGGACCTGGAGAGATTTTGCCGTCCAAATTTCTCCAGAACCGCCAAAATCAGAAGGGTCCTTTTTCTGGAGAGGCCCTGGGTAGTTCTTTTGGTGTATTTGTAGCCGCTTCCCGAAGTCAAAGCCTGAATCTCCAGAAGTATCGGACGAGTGCCTTCCATCGCGATCATTAAGGCAGAGCCAGGAGCAACCTTATGCTCCTTAAGAAACGCCTCGGACGGATCTTTCACTTCCACAAGCCCTCGATCTTCCATCTCAAAAATCCCCACTTCACTTGTTCCACCAAGCCTGTTTTTTGTAGCCCGAAGGATCCGCATTGAGGAGAAGCGATCCCCTTCAAAAATCAAAACCACATCCACAATGTGTTCCAGGAATTTAGGCCCGCCGATTGAGAAGTTCTTGGTTATATGGCCGGTCATAACCACGGGAACGCCATTTTCCTTGGCAAAACGGGAAAGCTCCGTCGCCACATACTTTATTTGGGAAGGAGAACCGGAACTTCCGGTTGCGTTTTCGGAAGCCGTAGTCTGCAAGGAATCCACAATCACAAGCCCCAAATCCTCCATATCATTAAGCTCGGAAAGGATAAAATCCAAATTGCTTTGGGCAAGGAAATAAAGGTTGTCGGCCTCAACTCTAAGGCGCTTTGCGCGCTCCACTATCTGCTCCTCCGACTCCTCGCCGGAGATATAAACTACCGGAGTCTTTTGGGCAATTTTTCCCGCGACCTGAAGAAGCAGGGTAGACTTGCCCACGCCAGGAGATCCCGATAATAGAAGTACAGAACCTACAACCATTCCACCGCCTAAAACGCGGTCGAACTCCTCAATCCCAACGCTGGTTATTTTGGCTTTGGAAACTGCAAGTTTGGAGAGTTTTTGGGGTTTTTTGCGCTCCGTACTGGACCCGAACGTGGCAGAAGAGCTAGCAGTCTTGACCTCTTTTAAGGTATTCCATTGCCCGCAATGCTGGCACTTCCCCTGCCAGCGCAAGTGCTCACCCCCGCACTCTGAACAGATAAAAACTACTTTTGGTTTAGCCACGAGATAAGTATAAAGTATTGATTACCGCCACGCCGCGCCGACAGCTTTAAGGGAAAGGGAGATCTTTTGCCGCTTGGGATCAACTTCCAAAACCCTTGCTTCCACCTCATCCCCTTCGGCCAGGGGACCAGTGGTTTCGGTCACGTGGATCAGCCCCTCAACCCCGGGCTCAAGCTCCACAAAAGCCCCAAAATCGGTGATTTTGGTTACCTTGCCTTTAACCTTGGTTCCTTCCAGATACTTTCCGGCAATCTTCTCCCAAGGGTTGGGGAGAACAGCCCGATGCGAGAGCATCACCCGCCCGTCACCGGTGTTAACTTCCAAAACCCTAACCTTTAGCTTCTCGCCCTCTTTAGCCACCCGAGCGGCGTCCGCCACCTTTTCCCAGGAGAGCTCGGACACGTGAACCATCCCCTCAAGAGAATCCTTTTCGCCTTTGGGAGTAAAGCGTACAAACGCGGCAAATGGGGTAACGGAGGTTATCTCTCCCTCATACTCCTCTCCAACCTTAACCTTATTAAGGGCTTTTAGTTCTTCTGCCCACTCACTCTTGGTGAGGGCATCGCGCTCGGACATAACCAGCCGGTCAATGTCTTGATCGAGCTCAATAATCTTGACTTTTACTTTTTTATCGGCCAGCTTTCCGGAGTTTGCCAGCATCTTGTTTTTAATAGAAAGATGGGAAAAGGGAATAAACCCCCGGAGAGAACTAAAGCGGGCGACAACTCCGCCTCGATTGGGGCCTAAAATCTCGACCTCAAAAACTCGCTCCTCATCGGACGCTTTCTTGGCTTCGCGCCAGTCGCGCTCCGCCTCGGCTTTTTGGAGGGAAAGCAGAATAAACCCCCGGTTGTCTTCAGATTGGATTACGGTTGCCAAAACCTTGCCGCCAGCTTTTAAGTCTTCAAAGGTTTCTGCCTCATCCTCAAGCTCTCGCCCGGTAACCAACCCCTCGGCCTTTGCACCGATGTCCAAAATAAGCTCATCTTTGCCTTTGGAAATCACAACGCCCTCAACCACATCTCCGGGTCGAAGATGCTTTACCTGAACTTTGGATTTTTGCAGAAGCTTTTCCATATCCGACATGCCAGCAAGATTATAACAGACGATTAGCGC
>JAUXIZ010000048.1 GCA_030620855.1 candidate division WWE3 bacterium | reverse complement strand
CTTGTTATCCCGGTTGGAACTACTTCCCAAGAGATGACTAAAGTCGTCAAGGCAAAGGAAGGAATCCAGAAAGAAGTGTTTCCCGGATTTCGCTTTGTTCCCTTGGTAGGTGAATTCGGGTTTAAAGATTAGGTATTGTACTTAAGGTATGTCTTTTTCACTTCCGCAGGAACTGCATCTTCCGCATTTTTCCCTTAAACCGCTTTCGGCTCTTTATATCTCTTTCACCTTCCGGTTTCTTTCCACTTCTCTGGTTTCCGTATTTATTCCAATTTATATCCTTAAGTTGACCGGAGACTTTTTGTACGTCCTTTGGTTTTGGGCTTTCTTTTCTTTTTTGGTGGTTCTTTTTTCAATTCCTTTGGGGTTTGTTGTTTCCAAGCTAGGATTTAGATGGTCTGTGTTTGCGGCCAGCTTCCTTTTGGCGGCCGAGTTTTATCTCTTTTCCGTTTTGGATAAAAACCCCGCCCTCCTTTACGTTATCGCCGTGTTTGAAGCGGCCAAGCTGCTTTTGTTCTGGATTCCTTATCACCTTATTTTTATCGAAGATGGTTCTGACAAACATTTTGGGCAGCAAGTATCTATCGTGGGGGTGATCGGGAGGCTGGTTTCTGCGGTTACACCTCTTTTTGGAGGGTTTATCATCGCCGGCAGCGGTTTTCCGACCCTTTTCTACGTGGCCCTGGTTTTAATTTTGGTTTCCTCATTTCCGCTTTTTGCCATGCCTCACCACCCTCCCGAGCAATTTCCGGGGTGGCGCCACATTTTAGGAAAAACGTTTACCATCGGATACCGGAACATGTTTTTTGCCTTTTGGGGCGCGCGCAGTGCGAATTTGGTTTCCGTGATAGTTTGGCCCATTTTTCTCTTTGGAATTGTAGGGGAATCGTACCAAAAAGTCGGGCTGATAACTTCTGCGGTTCTTTTGGTTTCGGCAGTTACTATCTCCGCATCCGGCCGGGCCTCCGACAAGATTGGGAAGCGGCGCGTTTTGCGGATTGGATCCTGGGTTAACGCCGCGGTTTGGCTGGTCAAAGCATTTGTGCAGACCCCGATCCAAGCCTTCGTTGTGGACTCGTTCAACAAATTGGTGTCTGGGTTTCAAGGAGTGCCTTTCCAGGCGCTTACTTACCACAAAGCTCTCAAGAGAAAACACCCCTTGGAGTTTGTGGTGCGAAGGGAAATTTTACTGCACTTTGGAGGTCTTATTACCCTCCTTTTTATGCTTGGGTTGTGGTATTTAGGGACCCCGTTAACGGCTTTGTTTGTAATCGCCTCGGTTGGCTATCTTGCTTCTACCTTGCTGATCTCGTCTAAATAGAAGTACTATTAATTCAATGATTTATCTTGGAGCCGACCATAGGGGATTTAAACTTAAAGAGAAGATCAAAGAATGGCTTTCCTCCCAAGGCCTTGAGTTTGAAGACCTTGGCAACACCGTTTACGATAAGGACGATGATTACCCCGATTTTGCCGCCCAGGTAGCCTGGCGCGTAGCAGAAGACTCTAAAGAAAACCGCGGGATTCTTCTTTGTGGGTCTGGAGTAGGAGTGGATGTTGTAGCCAATAAGATAAACAGCGTGCGAAGTGCTTTGATTTGGAGTGATGACGAGGCGCTGGTCAAGCAATCTCGCCTCCACGACGGTTCTAACGTCTTATCCCTTCCTGCCGACCACATAAGTGAGAAGCAAGTCCTAAACATCATCAAAACTTGGCTGGAAGCCCCGCACCCCACTGAAGAGCGCCACCTGCGGCGCATCGGAAAAATTTCCAACCTCGAATCTTCCTAAAAAAGAAATAGCGAGGGGAGAAAACTCACCCTCGCTCGTTGGATTAGTCCTTCCGAGGAAAGACCTCAGCGATCCGCATATCTCCAATTTGGAGATAGGGATTCTTCCGTCTGTGCGGCTTGCCCGATGGCAGGATAATATTGAGAATTTCCCACATATACTTCGGACGCTTCGGTTCCTCCTTACGTTCCACCAGCCTTCTGACTCTCTTCAAGAAATTCATCTCTGTCTCCTTTAGGAATTGCCATTATTTTATCACAGGAAAACGCCGTCAAAAAAAGAAAAGCGAGGTTGGTTTAACCCCGCTTTGAGATTTCGATGGTGTACTCGATCAGCCGATTGAAGCCGTAAATCCCTAAGGCTACGATAGCTGCAATTGCAAAAGCGATGCTTGCCGCCAGGAAGACTACGATCAGGGTAGGATTCATGACAATAGTAGCCACAACCCACCCGATTAGGAATACTGGGACTAGGAACCACAGCCCAGCGATAATTCTGATTGATCGCTTGTCCATACGGTTACCTCCCAACAAGGACTAAAAGCGCCGTCAAAACGCCCGCGGCTAAAACAAGTAAGACAACCTGCTTGCCAATCGGCAAGGAGTTGACGAAGTTGTCCACGATCTTGCCCAAGCCAAAGTGAAGGACAAGAGGTATCCCGATCAAGAAAACCAATGTAGTAGCTACAACAACGTAGACGAACATACTCCCTCCTTCAAATTACCTATTTGGCTCGATTTTAGCACAGAAAACGCCGTCAAAAAAAGAAAAGCGAGGTTGGTTTAACCCCGCTTTGAGCTTTCGCTGACGTACTCGATCAGCCGATTGAAGCCGTAAATCCCGCTGGCTATGATAGCTGCAATTGCAAAGGCTATGCTTGCCCCCAGGAAGGCTATGATCAGGGTAGGATTCATGACAATGGTAGCCATAACCAACCCGATTAGGAATACCGGGACTAGGAGCCACATTACCACGATGGTCCTAACCGCAGTTTCCCCGCCTGCTCCTCTTCCTTCTTCTCGTTCGTCCATTACCTGCTTCCCTCCTTTTTGAAAACTGGATCATTCGATGTGATCCTTTGGATCACTAGCAACCTCACTTTATTAGGTTGTTGTCCAAATATTAACCGATAATTACGGTATTATCAAATTGATGGTCGAAATAATTCCTGCCATTCTGGTTCACGGTAAGGATGAGTTTGTTGAGCGTCTTAAGCTTGTTGCGCCCTACGTTTCGCGCGTCCAGTGGG
>JAUXIZ010000021.1 GCA_030620855.1 candidate division WWE3 bacterium | reverse complement strand
GTGACATTAAACTGTCCGTCGATGCCATCGGCAAAGTAATCCTTGGATCCTACCATTGACAGAATTTCCCCGGTTTTGGGATTTGTAGCGACAAGAGCCCCGTTTGATACCCTCCAAATGCGGTCTTTTTTTACTTCATCGGTTACGTACTTTTGGAATTTATTGTGGAGGGTTAAATCCAGTGATGTCGTGACGCGAAGTCCCCCTGTCTCAACATACGTCTCTCCGTAGCGTTCCGCCAGAAGCTCCTTAACGTACATCACAAAGTGTGGGGCTCTGATTTGGGAGCCCTCGGGTTTAAACTTAAGTTTGGTATTTTTTACCTCCTCCTCTTGCTCTCTTGTTATGTAGCCGTCTTCACGCATTCGCCGCAGGACCTCCCCCTGCCTCCACTTGGCCAATTCCGGATCTCGGTAAGGCGAGTACCTGGAAGGAGCTTGAGGCAAACCCGCCAAAAGTGACGCCTCCGCAAGAGTTAATTCTGAGGAGGATTTGCCAAAGTAGTTCTCGGCCGCAGCTTGGATGCCAATAGCCTGTCCGCCGTAGGGCGTTTCGTTAAAGTACATCTGTAAAATCTCGTCTTTTGAATATCGGGTCTCTATCTGCAAAGCTAAAACAAATTCTTTGATCTTTCGGATTATTGTTCTTTCTCTAGTAAGAAGCGTATTTTTAACCAGCTGTTGGGTTATGGATGAACCGCCTTGAAGATCCTTTTTGATAACAGTGTTGTAGATGCCCCGAGCCATACCAAATGGGTCAAACCCTCGGTGGCGGTAGAAGTTCTTGTCCTCGATAGAAATTGTGGCTTGTTTGACCACGTCAGGAACCTCATCAATATTTATAAGGGTTCGGTTTTCGTCGCCGTAAATATCGTAAAGAAGTTTGCCGCTTCGGTCGTATATTTTTGTGGACATGGAAACCTCCCGATCCACCAATCGATCCGGAGAAGGGAGATCTTTGGAGAAGACGATAAAAGTTGCTCCGGCAACAGCGGAAGCGAAAATAATAAGCATTAAAAATACGGTTGCTCCCATGTTTAGCCAGTAAAACAAACCTTTCTTACCGCGTCTTTGAAGTTTCTTAAAGAGCGGAAGTTTGGAAACCAGGCCGAAAAGGAGGTTAAACACGCGGGTGACAAGAGTTCTAACTAAGGAAAATATACCTTCCAAAACCCTTCTTATGGGGGCCGGAATCTTTTTCATTAAAACCCCGCCTCGACGTTTGCGCCAAGAACGGGAACCGGTTGGCAAGTACTTCCGTTTACGACTCACTGGAGAATTTTAGCACAGAATTGCAGAATTAAGGTGGTTAGCGTTATACTTTCTTCGTCATGTCCAACCCTGTAAAAGAGTTGTTGACTCGAAGAGTCGATGAAGTCATAGAGAAAGATCATCTAACGAGAGCTTTAAATTCCACAAAAAGACTGCGAATTAAGTTTGGGATAGATCCGACCTCGTCAAAAATGCATTTGGGGCACACTGTGCCTCTTTTAAAACTTAAGGAGTTTCAAAACTTGGGGCATTGGGTAATTTTGGTAATAGGCGACACTACAGCAACAATTGGGGATCCTTCAGGTCGGCAAGTTTCTAGAAAAGTTTTAACCCAAGAAGAAGTAAAAGAGAACATGAAAGCCTATGAAAGACAAATTTCAAAGGTTCTTGACCCTAAAAAAACGGAATTTGTTTATAACAGTACTTGGTTCAAAAAGATGGGTATTTCGGATCTGATGAAAATGGCTTCTTCCGCAACTTTACAGCAAGTGAGGAAAAGGAGAGAATTCAAGGAGCGGATTGAAAAAGGGGAGGACATCTCACTTACGGAAATTTTGTATCCGGTGATGCAGGGGTACGACTCCGTACAAGTGAAAGCTGATGTGGAGATTGGCGGAACGGACCAAAAATTTAATCTCCTCATGGGCCGCCAAATTCAAAAGAGGTTTGGTCAAGAAGAGCAGGATGTTATTACAGTACCTCTTTTGATTGGCACAGACGGAAAGAAGAAAATGAGCAAAACCGCCGGAAACTATATAGCTTTGGATGATAAACCAAACGAGATGTTTGCAAAGATTATGTCTATTCCGGACGAGCTAATACTCAACTATTTTGAACTCTGCACAGAGGGCCCATCTAACGAAATTAAAACTATTAAACGGCAAGTAGTATCTGATCCGATGGGAACGAAAAAGCGTTTGGCTCTTGAAATAACGCAAATGTATCACGGTAGGGAAAAATCAAAACGGGCGCAGGAAGAGTTTGTGAAGGTATTTTCCAAAGAAGGGATTCCGGACGACGCCCCAACTTGGAAATTATCGGGCAAAACGGTTAATCTTCCCAATCTTTTAGTAGAGAGGAAAATCGAAGACAGCAAGTCCGAAGTGCGACGCCTCATTAAGCAGGGCGGAATCAGTTTAAATGGCGAGAAGGTGATGGATATTAAAATTAAATTTGAAAAAGGTGTTTTGAGGATTGGGAAAAAGACTTTCATTAAGATCAAATGAGATTTTTTAGAAAAAAACAAAAGCTTTGGATGGTCATTATGGTCGTTGCAGCTTTAAGTTTGGTTATTTCATCGTTTCTACCGTACATATTGAGGTGAACTTAAGCGACCCCGTTGAAAAACTTCCTTATGTTGGAGGAGTCTACGCCAAAAGACTGCATCGGCTGGGTATTGAGAAAGTAGGAGACCTCCTTTACCACTTTCCCTACAGATATAATGATTTCAGCAAAAAACAAAAGATACAGTCATTAACGGCTAATACCGAGTCTTCCATTGAAGGGGAGATTGTGGAAACAAATATTATCAAAACAAAAACCGGCAAAACTCTAATAAAATCCGTTATCGCCGACGGTTCCGGGGCCATCGAAGCTGTTTGGTTTAACCAGCCCTACCTTTTGCGAACTCTCAAGAAGGGCTTAAAAGTGGGTTTGGCCGGAAAGGTCGAGCCGTTTAGCGGGAGAATAAGCTTAGTCAGCCCGGAATTTGAGATTCTTGTAGGGGAAAGAGGTCCAACTCACACTGCGGGTCTGGTTCCCATTTATCCGGAAACGTCAAACTTGTCTTCCAAGTGGATAAGATCGCGCATCAAAAGCGTGTTAAGGAAGATCACCCCAGTAAAAATCGAAGAGTTTTTGCCGGAGAATCTACTGAAGCGGTACCGCTTCCCAAGAATTGAAGAAGCACTTTCCAATATCCATTTCCCAAAAGACTTAAAAGATGTCAAAAAAGCCCGAGATCGCTTTGCGTTTGAGGAACTTTTTCTCCTTAACCTGCGTTCCTTAAAAAGCAAAAAAATATGGAAGCAAAATAAGATTCCGGTAAAACTTTCCTATGCAAAGCACAAAGAAGAAGTGGATTCTTTCATAAAGGAATTGCCTTTTGAACTGACCGGAGATCAAAAGACCGCGCTTGGTGAGGTGCTTTCAGATTTGGAAAAGGATACGCCCATGAACCGACTTCTTGAAGGAGATTCCGGTGCCGGCAAAACGGTAGTTGCGGCAACCGCGGCTTATTTAGCATACCTTTCGGGCGCTAAGATCCTTTTTATGGCCCCGACCGGGGTTTTGGCGGATCAGCACCTTGAAACGCTCCAAAGCCTTCTTGAGCCAAAAGGCCTCAAGATTCAAATCCACACGGGAACTAAAAAGACTGGAACCGGAGATAATTTTGACCTTTTAGTTGGGACTCATGCGCTTTTCCACAAAAAGGAAGGGTTTGAAGGTGTGGGGTTTGTGATAATAGACGAACAGCATAAATTCGGGGTTGAGCAGAGGGCCAAGCTTTTAAAAAAAGTAAAGGGAGGCCAGGTCCCACATCTTTTAACCCTTACTTCAACACCTATTCCAAGAACTTTAGCTTTAACCGTGTACGGGGATTTGGATCTTTCGGTTTTGGAGGAGCTGCCGCCGGGCAGGAAACGGGTTAAAACTTTTGTTATTTCGGAAAGAAAGCGGCAATCCTGCTACGAGTGGGTTAAAGAGCGGATTAACAACAAAGGAGACCAGGTTTTTGTAGTTTGCCCTCTAATCGAAGAATCAGACAAAGAAACCATGCAGCAGGTTAAAGCGGCCAAAGCCGAGTACGAGAGGCTTAAATCAGTTTTTAAAGGCATTAAAGTGGGACTTTTGCACGGCAAACTCAAGCCTAAGGAAAAAGAGGCGGTTATGAAGGGGTTTCGCAAGGGGAAGATCAAAATACTGGTTTCCACGCCGGTTGTAGAGGTCGGAATCGACATCCCTAATGCGGCGGTCATGGTCGTTGAGGCGGCCGAGCGCTTCGGATTAGCATCCCTGCACCAGTTGAGGGGCAGAGTTGGAAGAAGCGACAAAGAATCGTACTGCTTTTTGTTTTCTACCGGCAGCGATACGCAGACTTTAGAACGCCTAAAAGCTCTGGAAAAGGAGTCCAGCGGGTTTAAATTGGCTGAACTGGATATGAAATTCAGAGGTCCTGGAGAAATGTATGGAACCCGCCAACATGGGCTTACCGGACTAAAAGTTGCCGACCTTACCGATTCCAAAATGCTAAAGATCGCGCAAGACGCTGCAGGAGAGGTGGCGCCAAAACTGGGCAAACACCCACTTCTATCCGAAAGGGTCGGCAAACTTTCATCCAGGTTGGTTGAACTCAATTAAAAGGGATAAACTTGCTAAACTGAAAAGGTCGAGCAAGGTAGAAAAAGATGAGAATTTCTGGAGGAAAAGTAAAAGGACACCGGCTAAAAGTACCCAAAGTTAGGGATATAAGGCCCACCCAAGAGTCCATAAGAACCAATATTTTTAACATCCTCGGAGACTTTGTGGAGGGGAAAAAGACTATGGATCTTTACGCCGGGTCAGGATCGCTGGGGATTGAGGCGCTCTCCCGCGGTGCCCGGGAGGTTGTCTTTATAGAAAGCAACAAACATGCCTGTAAAGTCGTTAGGCAAAACCTTTCCCACGCCAAAATTGAGAAGAAGGGGACGGTTATCTGCCATGATGTAAACCGGGTTTTATTAACCTTTCCGGACAAGGATATAGAATTGGTATTCCTTGATCCCCCGTATTCCGTTGGTAAAATGGATCATATTTTCAACGTTCTCCTGCCGCATCTCAAGCGGGGAGCTATGATCATTTACGAACACTCCAAAACAACAGAAGCTCCAGCGATCGAAGGTTTGAGGATTTTCGACCGCAGAATTTACGGTGGGACTAAGGTGACATTTTTAACAAAAGAGTAGTAGACTAAAAAGATGGCAGTACCAAAAAGAAAACATTCCTACGGAAGAAAAAGACGGAAAGTTAATCCCAAACGGATCAGCGCACAGGCAACAGTAAAGTGCCGCCACTGCGGAGCGCAGAAACTTGGACATCGCGCTTGCCCAGAATGCGGTGAAAAATAGCTCATATGACCAACGACGCTAAGGAGAGCAAACGAGACCCAAGACACGAAGCAAGGCGGGTTGCCTTGGCGATCCTTTTTGAGAAGGCTTTCCACTCGACCGACATAAAAGAGAGTTTAGTGCGAATAAACGAGCTTTACAATGAGCGCAGCGGAATTGCTAGTGATTCAAAGATCACGTCTGAAGAAAACTCTGTGGACCAAAAACTTCGTACTGCCATTACAGAAGGGGTAGCCGGGAAAAGAGAAGAGTTGGATAAAATAATTTCCGCAACCGCCCCAGCATGGCCTACCGATCAAATAAATAAGGTTGACTTAATCACGTTAAGAATTGCAATTTGGGAGCTTTTATTTGCTAAAAATGTTCCCCAAAAGGTGGCGATTGATGAGGCAATTGAAATCGCCAAAGAATTTGGCGGTACCTCGTCGGGATCTTTTGTGAACGGTGTTTTGGGAACGGTGGTCGAAAAGTATATTGAGGGCGAGAAGTCTCCAGAGGAGGACGAAGATGTCGAAGCGTGATCCGGAAAAGGATATCGAAAAGAAGATTAAAATTAAATTCAAAAACCCCGACCTTTTAGAAAATGCGGTAGTTCACCGGTCTTACCTTAACGAAAATCCCGATTTTCCACTCCCATCAAATGAACGCTTGGAGTTTTTAGGGGATGCGGTTTTGGAGCAAATCGTGTCCAATTACATCTATCACAACTTCCCAGAACTTCCGGAAGGGGAGCTCACTGCCCTGCGAGCATCTTTGGTTCGAACCGAATCCTTAGCCGAAGAATCCCGGCGTTTGGGGCTTGGACAAGAACTTCTTATGTCCAAGGGAGAAGAAGCAAGCGGGGGACAGGATAATCCATATCTCCTTGCAAATACCTTCGAGTCGGTAGTGGGAGCAATTTTTCTGGATCGAGGTTTAGTAGTTGTTAAGGAGTTTATCCAAAAGGAGCTCCTTTATAAAACAGAGGATTCTCTTAAAGCGGGAATTAAGGATCCAAAAAGCAAGTTCCAGGAGATAACCCAAGCCAAATTCGACACCACTCCTAATTACAAAGTAATAAAAGAGTGGGGCCAGCCGCACAAAAAGCGTTTCCTTTGCGGAGTTTACCTTAAAAGAAAGAAGGTTGGAGAAGGGGAGGGCAGGAACAAAAAAGAAGCGGAAGAGGCGGCGGCAAAAGCGGCTCTTGAAGCTTACCAATCGTCAAACCAGCAAAAGAAACCCAGTTTCATATCCTTGCCATGAAGATTTCCATAATTACGCTTTTTCCAGAAGTATTTAAGCCCCTTGTTAAAACATCGATCCTTGAAAAAGCGCAAAGTGCAGGAAAACTGAAGGTTGAACTTGTGGATTTAAGAAAATTTGGAATTGGAAGACATAAGCAGGTCGATGACCGGGTTTACGGGGGAGGGATCGGGATGATATTGCGAATTGACGTGCTGGATGCCGCAATTAAAAAGGTAAAAAGCAGGTTAAGACGATCCAAGGTTATTTTGCTTACCCCACAAGGGGAAACTTTAAATCAAAAAAAGGTAAAGGAGTTATCCAAAGAAAAGCATCTCATCCTAATCTGCGGCAAATACGAAGGGGTAGATGAGAGGGTGAGGAAGCTTGTTGATGAAGAGCTTTCGATAGGGGACTATGTTTTATCCGGTGGCGAGGTACCGGCAATGGTCGTTTTGGATTCCGTTTCCCGCCTTTTGCCTGGAGTATTAAAGGAGGAAGCTACCCAACTTGAGTCGTTTTCCCAAAATTTACTCGAGCCTCCCCAATATACGCGCCCCGAGGATTATAAAGGAATGAAGGTCCCCAAAGTGCTTCTTTCCGGAAACCACGGAGAAATAGAAAAATGGAGAGGGGAGGAGGCGGTTAATAAGACTAAAGAAAGACGACCAGATCTTCTCAAAAAGAGGTAAGATACCGAAGAACCAAGATTACTACTTGCTAACTTCTTCGAGTTCTAAAAATACTTCTTTGCCCGCTTTAATTGCGGCGGTTTTAACAAGGGAACGGATGGCGGAGATGGTTCTTCCGTTTTTACCTATAACAAGCCCCATGTCCTCCGGATCCACGGAAAGCATGAGGTGGTTGGTGCCTTCTTTTTCTTCCTCTCCTACTTTAACGGCGCGCGGTTTAGAGACTATCTCCTTAGCCAGATATTCAAGCAGCTTTCCTAGTTGAGAACGGGCCATCTTTACTTATCTTTTCCTTTCTCCGGTTCTTCTTTGTTGGTTTCTGCGGGTTCCGGCTCTTTTTCGGTCCTTTCTTCTTTGGGAGCTTCAGGCGCGTTTGCAGTACCTTCGCCAGTTTCTTTTGCCGGTTCAGCTTCTTTTCCCGCGGCTTCTCCCGACTCCTCTTCTTTCTCTTCTTCCTGCCTCATGTAGGGCTTAAATTCGTATTTTCCCTTGATGAGAGATTCTACCGCACTGGTAAGCTGGGCTCCCTTGCTTACCCAATACTCCATCCGTTTTTTATCGATTTCGAAAAGAGCCGGCTTGAGCTGGGGATTATAGGATCCCAAAACCTCAGTTACCTTATTTTCCGGACCGACAACGATCCTAAACGAGGCGGCGTGCTTCTTTCCGGTTTTAGAAAGACGTATTCTCATCATGACTTATTGACTTACGATCGTAATTCTAACACAGAAAAAAGAGAAAATTACTTGATGAGAGTTTTGAGTATTTCGACGCTTTGGAGGTAGATGGCGTTGGAAAATGAGAAGGTAATTTTACGGTCCGGGTCAAGAGAAATTTCAGGAGTGTAGTAGGAAATCAAGATCGCTTGGGGAGAAAGAACAAGGTTCCCAAAATCGTCCTCGCTTGAACTGTACCGAAGCGACTCTACATCAATGAGCCGGG
>JAUXIZ010000053.1 GCA_030620855.1 candidate division WWE3 bacterium | reverse complement strand
TTTCAGTGAGTTAGGTAAGATAGGAGGTTAGAAGCATGTTCTATCGAGTCGTAAAAAGGTTAATGGACATTGCTGCCGGAATCCTAGGGATTTTGATTTTTAGCATTCCTATGGCCGTTGTTTATACCGCGCTTAAACTGGATAACCCCGGTCCGTCCGTCTTTGTAAGGGTGAGGTTGGGCAGGGGAGGGAAAAGGTTCAGGATGTACAAGTTTGCGTCAATGATAACCAGAACCGAGGAGGAAGATAAGAAATTTATAGAGCATTGGAAAAAAGAAGACCCTGAGCTTTGGGAAAAGTATAAGACCAACAATTTTAAGCTGGAAGACGATCCTCGCATTACTAAGCTCGGAAAGGTAATAAGAAAGTATAGTCTGGACGAACTGCCCCAGTTTTTTAACGTTTTAAAAGGAGAGATGTCTTTGGTTGGTCCCCGGGCTTACTTTCCTGAGGAATTGGAGGAGTACGTGCGCGAGCACCCGCGTGCCAAGAAAGACGTAGATCTTATTCTCACGGTTAAGCCGGGCATTACAGGAGTTTGGCAGGTTTCGGGAAGATCCAATACTTCTTTTGAAAATAGGATAAAGATTGATGTGGGCTATGCTTCGCGTAAATCCCTTTTGGAAGATATAAGGATAATTCTAAAAACCCCCTTTGCCGTTTTTAGAGGTAAGGGAGCCTATTGAAATGGAGCTTTTAAGACCGGGACACATGAATGGTGACCAGGGATCAGGGACCAGAGACCGAAGACCGGAGACCAGTGATCAGAAATCGCCGAAGGCGAGCGGCAAGAAGAGGGGCAGAATCCGGAGGATTCTTAGATTTCCGTTCAAAACCCGCAGGCGCAAAATTGTGTCACTATCTTTACTTATTTTATTTTCTTTACTTGTTTTACTCTTCCTTATAATCCCGACACTAGTTCTTTACCCCAGAGCGCTGGCGCTTAAATCAGAGATAAACTCTTTGCAAGCGATTTTGGATGGTAAGGATCTGGATGCGGTAGAAGCTTCGCTTGCGGATTTTAATGCTGTATTTGATGATTTTGTGGACGGTTACTATCTTTTGTCCTACCTTGATCGAATCCCTTTCGTTGACCGGTATTACTTGGACGGAACCCACCTTTTAACTGCTGGGCGTTTTGGGATCGAATCTGCGCAGACCGTTGTTGCCGCGATAAAACCTCATGCAGAAGTTTTTGGCTTTAAAAATAATGCCGGAAGCTTTGGAGACCAGATTACGGTTGAGCAGCAGCTTGCCAATATTATTGGAACCTTGCCTCAGGTTGCCGGAGAGCTTGATCAAGTTTGGGGAAATCTCCTTTTTATTCAAAAGGAGCTGGCCGAGATTGCCCCCGAGAGGTACCCGCAGGAGATTCGAGGAGTGAAAGTTCGATTTTGGATGGAAGAGGCGCAGAAAATTTTGACCGAAGCGGGGCCCTTAATTGAGCAGGGGAGGTCTTTTTTGGAGCTTGCCCCGCAGTTTTTGGGGGTTCAAAAGAAGCGCACATATTTAGTTATTTTTCAAAATGATGCCGAGATCCGTGCCACAGGCGGGTTTATGACTGCCCTGTCTTTGCTTACTGTTTCTGGGGGCAAGGTTGTGAGCAACGAGGTTTACCCAGGAATTTATCCCCACCCTACCCAGCCTTATTACAGTCCCCCTAAGCCTCTGGGAAAATATTTGGGTGTCAGCTCGTGGTTGTTCCACGACGTTAACTATTACCCGGACTTTCCAACCACCGCAAAAAAGATTTTAGAGGTTTGGAACGCAGCTCGACTGCCTAAAGTTTCTGGGGTTTTAGTTGTAAATACCGACACGGCCGGAAGTTTGCTAGAGATAACCGGTCCGCTGGAAATGTCTCCGTACAACCTTAATTTATCAGGATACGATTTGCCATCAAGTTGCAAAAGCGGCGACAAAAAGTTTACCAGCGAAAACCTAGTTTGCCGATTGGAGTTTTATGTGGAAAAAAATCCCCTTGGGGGTGGTGGTGCAGCGACAAAGAAAGATCTTTTGGGAAGGTTATCGGAAGCAGTTATTCAAAAAATAACCGGCTCCTCGGCCGAAATTTGGCCTCGGCTTGTTGATTTGATTTTTGAGTTTTTTGCCCGCAAGGACTTAATGGTTTACATGCCTAAAAGTGCTGAGCAGGATTTAATTGAGAAGTTAGGATATGCAGGTGAGATAAAAAAATTTGATGGAGACTACTTGCACATAAACGACAACAACTTCGGCGGGCGGAAAACCGATATGTTTATGACGCAGCAGGTGGAGCAAACTCTCAAGAAATTGGAGAATGGTACGTGGAGGAAAACGGTTTCCATCAAATATTACAATCCGCAAAAATACGATAACTGGGTTTCTGCAGTTTATAGGGATTTTGTCCGCATTTACGTGCCAAAAGGATCTAAGTTAGTGTCGGTAACCGGGACAAACCATATTTGGAGCAAATCTAATCAATCTTCCAAAAAGGTACAAAACCCTTCCGGTTGGACTGAGTTTGGTAAGACAGTCTTTGGCGCATTCTTTAGTGTCGAGCCTCAAAAAGAGCATTCTTTAACCTTTGTTTACGACTTGCCGGAGGGTACGGTTGGTGTTGGGGAGTATGAGCTCTTGATGCAAAAGCAGTCTGGTACAAATATAGGTCTTGTAGAGATAAAAATCGATGG
>JAUXIZ010000018.1 GCA_030620855.1 candidate division WWE3 bacterium | reverse complement strand
CTTAGTTCTCTTTTTCACTTCCTTCAGATCAAGGGCCCTGCAACGTCCGTCGTAATTGGGAGGCAAACCTTTCTTTTGCGCGGAGTTTCTAACCTGCTCAAGTCTGGAAGGAGAGCAAAAACAATAATAGGCCTTATCCTCGGCGACCAGCTTCTCGGCGTGCTTTTTGTAGATTGGCAACCGCTGAGACTGTAAAATTGGACCCTCGTCCCAATTCAAACCCAACCACTTTAGAGCTTCTGAAATTTGATCCTTTGCGCCTTTAACGATCCGGCTTTGGTCCGTATCTTCAATTCTGAGCAGAAATTTACCTTTGTTTTTTTGCGCCATTGCCCAGTTAAAAAGGGCGGCATAGGCTGTACCAATGTGAGGTGCGCCGGTTGGAGACGGAGCAATCCTAGTCTTAACACTAGTCGGGATATCTTTAGACTTCACAACATAAGAATGTTATCACCTTAGCGCCAACTTTTTTAGGCGACCCTTCTCTCTTTGTTAAAATTCTTCTGTGGATCTCTACAGCTTTGCAACCAACACACGGCGCGCCATTATATACGGGGCCTTAGGGCTGGTAGCATTTTTGGTGCTTACGGTTTTGTACAGGTTTGCGGCCAACCTGTACCTCACCCTGAACCCACCTCCGGAACCTCCTCCAACCGCGGGCTTCGGCGAATTACCCAAGCTCAACCTCTCGTCAATTGAAGTTGAGGGAAGCCCCACCTATCTTTTGGAAACCCCAACCGGCCAGCTACCAACTTTTGACGACCGGATCGAAGTTGTTGCAATGACCTCCGTACAGCCCACTCTTCTTGGAGAGGAAAAAGCCCGCGAACTGGCGGAAGATCTCGACTTTGGCGGGCAGGGGTCCCTTAGCGGGGATCGTCAAACCCTAACCTTCCGAGACGAGATCGACAAAAGAACACTAGCGGTAAATGTGGTTACGCAGAACTTTACCCTTTCTACCGATCTGGGACGAATTGCGTCCCTGTCCTTGGGGAAAGCCCTATCGGGTCCAGACGCCATAAAAGAAACGCAAGGTACTCTAAACAGCCTGGGGCTTTTGAAGTTTGGATTTGACACCGGCAACCAAACCGCAACCTTTAAAGCCGTTAAAAACAGTACGGCTACGGAGGCCGGATCAACATCAGAAGCCCATTTTACCGAGGTAAACTTCTTCCGGTCTCTAACCGAAGTTGCCTCGCAAAGCCACTCAATAATCCCAGTAAGTCCTAAAACCGGACTTATAAGGGTGTGGATCACAAGCGGCCTAAAGCCGGACATTTTAAACACCCTAGCGATCACCTACAACGCCCAGCAGGTCGAGATAGACAAATCCAAGACTGAAACCTACCCGCTAGAAAACGTTGCAACCGCGTGGGAAAGCGTAAAACAAGGCTCTGGAACTGCCTATGTGGGGGTAAGCGGGCAGATAAGCTCAATCTCCGTAACAAATATCAGCATCGCTTACTTCGACGATGCACAACACCAAGAATACTTACAGCCAATTTATGTTTTTTCCGGAGTAGCAAAAAACGCAAACGGAAAAGAGGGAGAATTTTTTGCGTACACTCCGGCTGTTTCGGAAAATTGGATCAGCGAGTAAGAACTTACTTTTTCTTCCGTTTTTTCCTAACTTCTATTCCAAGTTCACGAAGCTGTTTTTCTGAAACCTCAGAGGGAGCGTCCATAACAGCGGTTCTGCCGCTTCCCGTCATTGGAAACGCTTGAACTTCCCTCAAGTAATCTTCACCAAGGTAGGCCATAAGGAGCCTTTCAAACCCCTGTGCGCATCCGCCATGAGGCGGAGTTCCAAAGCGGAAAGCTTCAACCATGTGGCCGAATTTTTCTTCAATCTCTTCCTCCTCATAACCCAAAACCTCAAACACAGATTTTAGAACCTCCGGTTTATTAGAGCGAATGCCGCCACCGGCAACCTCCAAACCATTGCAGACCAAATCATACTGAGAGGCAATTATCTCCCCTATTCTCTTTTTCTCAAGAAGAAGTTTTTCGTGTGCCTTGTCGGTGGGTGCTGAGAACGGATTATGAGTGAAGGTCCAGCTACCCTCTTTGTTCTTTTCAAAAAATGGAAATTCTACAACCCAAGCGAAACTCAAAACCCCATCTTTCTTCTCCTTTTCACTTCGAAGATCGAAACGCTCCGAACCAAAGCGCTTCATTACCTCCTTGTAAGTAAAAACGGGAAAAGGTTTTTTGGCCACTTTCGCTCCTATTTTATCCAGAGCGTAAAGCGTCATACCCTCAACCGTCTTCATCACATCTTCAGGGCTCACGAAGCTCATCTCAATATCAATTTGGGTATGCTCAAACCCCCGGTCAGCGCGGGTGTCTTCGTCCCTAAGCGCTCGGGCAACCTGAAAATATCTCTCAAATCCTGCAGTCATAAGAAGCTGCTTATACTGTTGAGGGGCTTGAGGAAGCGCGTAGAATTTGCCTGGATATATCCTTGAAGGAACTATAAAATCACGCGATCCTTCAGGAGTTGATTTGGTAAGAAGAGGAGTTTCTATCTCCACAAAACTTTGGTCGAAAAGATACTCGCGCGCCGCTTGTACGTAGTCTGAACGGACCCGCAAGTTCCTTTGAAGACGCGGTCGGCGAAGATCCAAATACCTGTATTTAAGACGAAGCGCTTCCTCAATATCAAGTCCCTGACTGTGAACGTCAAAGGGAGGAGTTTCAGACTTGGCCAAAACCTCAATCTCCTCAGCAACAATCTCAACAGATCCAGTTGGAAGGTCTGGGTTTTCGTTTCCTTTTTTACGGTAGGCAACCTTCCCCTCAACTCGAACGACATCCTCACCGTGAAGTTCTCTATCAAAAGCGCGGATAACAACCTGTACGAGTCCTGAGCGGTCGCGAAGGTCAATAAACACTACCTTGCCATGGTCTCGCCTTGAGTTCACCCAACCAAATAGGATCACTTTTTCTCCAACCTTCTTAGTGGTTTCTAAAGCAAGTGTTCGTTCCATCCCACCCATAATAACTTATCGGGGCTTAAGCTTTTTGAACTGCTGCTTTGAATTCAATAACATCCCCATCATGCACCTCGTAACCCCTGCCCTCCAGACGTACTTTCCCTTTTTCTTTAGCCTTTTGCCAGCCCCCGATCTCAAGAAATTCCGCAATATCTATTACTTCCGCCTTGACAAAATTTTTAGCAAAATCTGTGTGAACGGCAGCGGCAGCTTCTAAAGCTGAAGACCCCCGCCTAATACTCCAAGCACTGACCTCCAGACCGCCTTTAATAGTGTAAAAAGTTATCAGATCCAAAAGGGAGTAAGCACTTCTGATTAACCTTTCCAAACCTGACTCCCCAATCCCCAGCTCTTTTAAAAACTCCTCCTTTTCTTCCTTCTCCAGATCAATAAACTCCTCCTCAAGCTTGGCGGATAAAGATAATACCTCCCCACCAAATTTTCCCTTAACATCTGTGACTTTTTTATCCGACCCCAGTTCCTCTTCACCCACATTAAGAACGTAAATTACCGGTTTACCCTTGATATCCCCGAGTTCGAGTTCGAGGTTTACTATCCCTATATCTTCTAGAATTTGCTCTGCGGTTCCCGGTTGATGCGAAGCGTGGGGGTGGGAAACGTGGTCATCTTCAAACGCTCGAACCACATGAATGAGAGCATCAACCTCCCGTATTTTGGCCAAAAACTGGTTGCCTAACCCCTCACCTTCGTGGGCACCTTTTACCAAACCAGCAATATCAATAAAGGTCACGGTAGCGGAAACGGTTGTTTCCGGATTAACCACCTTGCTCAAAAGCGCCAAATTTTCATCGGGGACCGGAACAACTGCTTGGTGCGGATCAATGGTAGTAAAGGGTCGGGGAGCTGTATCTGACAAACGGCGCGAAGCTAATGCATTAAAAAGCGTAGATTTACCGGCGTTCGGAAGCCCAACAATGCCAACCTCTAAGCTCATCTTCTTCTCAACACCTTTCCAATCTGATCTCGAGCGTGTTCGGTTTTTACAAACTTCAGCCAGTCTGCCGAAGGTTTTTTGCCTTTCTTTGTCAAAATCTCAACAACCTCACCGGTTTTAAGTTGGTAATCAAGGGCGCTAATCTTACCGTCCACTTTAGCTCCAGAGCATTCATCCCCTACTCGGCTGTGCACCGTGTAAGCAAAATCAACTGGAGTCGCACCGCGTATCAAAACCTTGACATCCCCATCTGGGGTAAAAACAAAAACTTTATCTGGAAAAAGATCTAACTTCTCCCCTTTCTCCCATAGAACCAGATTTTTAAGCAGGGAGATTTTTTCTTCCGATGAAACTTTACCTTCCTTGTAAGAAGAGTGCGCCGCTAAACCGTATTCTGCAGCTTCGTGCATCTTGATAGTTCGTATTTGAAGCTCTACAAAATAGTCACTAACAATAAAAACGGTATGGATCGACTGATACCCGTTGGGCTTGGGGTTAGCAATATAGTCATCGAAAAGCTCGGGAACTTCTTTCCAAATGCCGCGAGTTATGTCCAGTATCTGATAGCAATCCTCAACCTCCTGGGTAACAATCCTAAGTCCTAAAGCGTCGTAGAGTTTGCCGCCTGCTTTTGCCTTGTAGAGAGAAAGTTTCTTGTAAACACCGTAAAGGTGTTTCGTCCTTGCGGAACTTGTCGCCTCAATTCCTCTTTCCTTGAGTTCCTCCACAAGCTTTGATCTTACCTCCTGAATAGAGACCTCCATTTTTTGGCGTTCCTTTTGGACAGTTCTATTTAATTCTTTGAATTTCTCAGGTTCTAAGATGGAGAATGCCGAATCCTCAAGCTCGGATCTAAACCGGTGAAACCCAACGATAGCGGCGAGAGGCGCCCAAATGTCAAAAACCTTTCGGACCGCTTCTTCCCGCTCTTTCTTGGGCAGAACAGACGAAGTTTTAAGGTTGTGTATCTTTTCCGCCAGCCGAATCGCCAAAACCCTTGGATCGTGGACCGTAGCCAAAATCAAGTGGCGCAGATTTTCCCAATCTTTCTCCTTACCGGAAACCGTTTTCCCGCTAACCTTTTTTATGGTTGTCAACCCTTCAACCAAAGAAGCTATCTCCTCCCCAAACTCTTGAGCCAAGGCCTCTTTACCTAAATTGCTCTCTTCCAGGATGTCGTGCAGCAAGGAAGCGGCAATAGTTACCGAATCTGCACGTACTTCGGTCAGAATATCTGCAACCGCAAGAACGTGGTCAATCAAATCCTCCCCGCTCAAGCGTTTTTGGCCCATATGGGCAACCTCCGCAAAACTGTAAGCTTTTTTGATCAACTTAGTTTCCGGGCGAGATTCGTACGATGCGTGTTTTTTAATAAGATCTTCTATTGCCATACCAACCAACTTTATTTTAATCAAAGGGGGAAGGATTCACCTAATCTTTAAATCCATTACCCTTAAAACTACTTTCTCTTTACCGTTCCATTTATCCACGCTTGGAGTAAATACAATAGAAACTTCATCCCCGCGCGAAAAGCCATCGGGCAAACCTTTTTCCTTAAGCTTCTTGGCAGCACCAAACCAAATTGCTTCAAATCCGGGAGCCAAGTTTAGTTTAAGGTGCGTCTTTTCCCTCCCCACAAAACGGGAAGACAAAACTGTAACATTGCGGGCCGCAAAAAGCGGCTCCGGATTGCCTACTCCGTAAGGCTTAAAGTCCTCCAGCGCATACAGCAAACTGTACGTCAAATTATCCAAGGGCAGCTTCATATCAATCTTCAAGACGGGCCTGGGATCAAGCTTTGAAATGCTTTCCTTGGTACCTTTTTTAAGATCAATGATAAACCGCTCCAGATTCTCATTTTTCACGGTGAACCCGGCCGCCGCCGCGTGTCCGCCCACATCCTCCAAAAGGCTCTCATTTGCCCGCAGAGCTTCAACGATGTCTAAACCGTTGACGGAACGTGCGGATCCTTTGGAAAACTCGCTTCCTTTTGCAATAACAACGGCCGGTCGGCCGTATTCCTCAACCAACCTCCCTGCAACCAATCCAATAATCCCCTCATGCCAATCATCGTGATAAACAACAATAAGCCCGTCTTCGTCATCAACCAGTTCTTTGGCGTGATCTAAAGTGTCTACGGTAAGAGTTCTTCTTTTGGCATTGGCTGAATCCAAAAGGTGGGCAAGCTCTCTTGCCCTGGTCAAGTTGCTAGTGCACAGGAGACGAAGCGCTTCTATGGCGTGCGCCATTCTTCCTACCGCGTTTATTCTGGGCCCCAAAACCCAGCCGGCAGCGTAGCTGTCCAAAGAACCTTTTTTAAGGCGCGCCACCTCGGCTAAAGCCGCCAATCCGGGACGCTCCAACCGCCCAAGAACTTCAAAGCCTTGCCTCACCAAAGACCTGTTTGCCCCGTTAAGCGGTTGCATATCCGCTACGGTTGCAATTGCAACAAGATCCAAAGATTTCGTAAGTTTCCTTGCGCTATCGGCAATCTGCGCGGATAAAAGCCAAGCAACACCCGTCCCGCAAAGGGCAGTTGTATGAACAATGGAATGGGCTTTCGGGAGGGTCTTTGGCTTAATATGGTGATCTGTCACAATAACGTCAACACCAAGATCGTTGGCAAAATCGATCTCCTCCTCTGCAGTAATCCCGGAATCAACCGTAATTATTAAACTCACCCCATCCTCTTTTAGTTTTTTAATACCTCCGGCGCTTAAGCCGTATCCCTCGCTGAAGCGGTCGGGTATGTAGGGAGCTACATCAGCATTCAGATCGTGCAGCGTTTGCCACAAAATAGCGGTTGCGCAGATCCCGTCCACATCATAATCCCCCCAAACAGCTATTTTCTCACCGTCAGAAAAGGCTTTCTTTATCCTCTTGAAGGATTTCTTTAGTTGGTAGGTGTCCAAATCAGGAAAGAAGATATCCGGCTTGTCCAATATTTCCTCTAACCGGGGAGGTTTAAAAAATAAATCTCTATCTTTTATACCTCGGTTCTTAAGGAGAGTACTTATTACAAAGTCCTCTTCCAGCCGACCGTCTCCAGGGTGGGAACTTTTAATAACTTGCCACTTTTTATCCATAATCTAAACCTCTGCCAAATAAAGGATAGCACCGCGAGGTATGCTGTAAAATTAAAACATGGAAGCTATAATCCTCGCCGGAGGGGAAGGAAAGCGGCTTCGCCCACTGACCGAAAACAGGCCTAAACCGATGGTTGAGGTTTCGGGTAAACCCATCCTGCTTCACCAAGTAGAACATTTAAGAAGTCATGGGGTAGGCCGATTCATAATTGCTTGCCGATACAAGTGGGAAATGATACGTGATTTCCTTGGAGATGGAAATGATTTCGGGATAGAAATTGAGTACTGTGTAGAAAAAGAGCCCTTGGGGCGGGGCGGGGCTATTAAACAAGCTTACCGGATGGTAAGTAATAAAGATCTTCCTGTAATTGCCACAAACGGGGACAACCTTTTTGATGTTGATATAACCAGGCTTATAAAAAAACATAGAGACTCCAAGCAATCAATAACAATCACCCTAGTACCTCTAAAAAGCCCGTACGGGATTGTGAATATCGAGGGAGACCTGGTAAAGGAGTTTAGAGAAAAAATAGTCCTACCGCACTGGGTCAATGCCGGAGTCTATGTCCTGAGTCCAGACGCCTTAGAGCATTTTCCGGGCAAAGGAGATCACGAAGAGTCAACCTTTCCCCAATTTGCCAAAGAAGGAAAAATCGGCGCATATTTGCACCGAGGATTTTGGAAAGGCATCGACAACGCAAAAGATATCAGTGAAGCCGAAGAATTCCTCTCCAATTACCCCTCTTAGATAGGTTAAACCACACGACAAGAAGCGGGGCGGCGGTAAAAGTCGAGGAATAAGTCCCCGATACAGTTCCGACCAAAAGGGCAAAAACAAACCACTTGAGCGTTTCCCCACCCAAAACAAAGAGTGTTACCAACATAAAGATAATCGTTAGGGAGTTATTGATGGATCGAACAAGGGTTTCCCCTACCGCCTGGTTAACAGCACTCTCAAAATCCAGGTTGGTTTTCTTGAGTATCTCGCGTATCCTGTCGAAGACCACGATCGTGTCGTGGGCCGAAAAGGACAATGTGGTCAAAACAGCGGTAACAAAAAGCGTATCCACCTTAATGTCAAAGAAATGCCCAAGAAGCGAAAAGACCCCAAGAAGCACCACGCTGTCATGCAGCATTGCCAAAATAGCAACAGCACCGTAGGCAAAGTGCTTAAACCGGTAGGCAATGTAGAGCAAAATGACGAGTATTGCTACCAAAACGGCAAACAAAGCCTTTCTAAGAAGCTCCTCCCCTAACCGGGGGCCCAAAGTCTCAAATCGCACTTCCTCAAACTCCCCAACGCTGGATTCCAAACGGTTTTCCAGCAAATCGCGACTGTCCGAATCTAAAGGCGAGGTCTTGATAAGAAACTGGTTCTCGCCCGAGCTTTTAAC
Source organism: candidate division WWE3 bacterium (assembly GCA_030620855.1). Lineage (GTDB taxonomy): Bacteria > Patescibacteriota > WWE3 > 9FT-COMBO-53-11 > 9FT-COMBO-53-11 > JAUXIZ01. The sequence goes on along the minus strand of JAUXIZ010000018.1, from coordinate 726 downwards.
TTCCGCATCCAGCCCCGCATCTTCGAAAGACTCCCTGATTTTACTGCCGGCTTCTGGCTTCCGACTGTCGGCGAACTGTACCTCCCAAAGCGTCCCCCCTGTAAAATCAATGGAAGGGTTAAGCCCAAAAAGTGCAAGCGATATAACGCCCGGTACAATAACCAAAGCCGAAATCAAAAAGTAAATTAACCTGTATTTCATAAAATTAATCATCGGTAAAAAACCCTAACCAGGGTGCGCGTTACAACAACTCCGGTAAAAAGCGAGATCAAAACCCCCAGCCCCAAAGTTAAGGCAAACCCCCGTACAACGCCCGCAGTAACCAAAAACTGCCAGTTAAAAGGGTTGAAGAGGATAAAAACGGTTGCAAGAGTTGCGATGTTAGCATCGCGGATAGAATCCCAAGCGCGGCCGAACCCAAGCTCCATCGCAGTCTTTAAATCCCGTCCCCATCTGCGCTCTTCCTTAATACGTTCAAAAATTAAGATGTTGGCATCAACCGCCATCCCAACCGAAAGGATAAAACCGGCTATGCCCGAAAGGGTTAAAGTAATCGGAATCAGCTTGTAAAGAGCAAGGGTTAAAACCGCGTAGATTGTTAAAGCAACGGTTGCCAAAATACCCAGCCTGCCATAGTTTCCAACCATAAAAAATACCACCAGGGAAAGACCTAAAAGCCCGGCAACGACGCTTTTTTCCAAAGCTTCTTGTCCCAAAGTAGGACCG
>JAUXIZ010000003.1 GCA_030620855.1 candidate division WWE3 bacterium | reverse complement strand
GGAACATCCCACACTCACCATTGAATCCTTCATTGCCGTTATCTGGGCTGATCCTAAAGTCCTGGTTGATGAGGATGGAGATGCGGCGGAGGTGGTTGAACCCAGCGACGAGGGGGAATTTGCCGAAGAAGAAGCAGTAGAGCAAGATGAGGAAGATTCTGTATCTGAAGGGAATAGCGAAGAAACAGAACAACAAGAGCAAGGCGATACGACCGAGGATCAAAATGAGCAAGAGGTCGAGGAGGAACAAGAAACCGTCAAAATTCTGCCTCAAATTGAAGCCCAGGAGGGAATATTTGAGCGGCTAGTAGTTTCGATCGAAGCAGTATTTGAAAGCATTAAGGTTAAAACGGCTGAGATCACCTCGGCGTTCATCGAGAATCTAACTGCGGTCTTTATTAAGGCTGAGAAGATAGAAGCCGACAAAATTGAGACCGGGGAAATACTGCTAACCGGCGAAACCTCAGGACAAGCCACTGTCCTCGCAGGCGAGTCCGAATTGCAAGTTGCTAATTTGCTTGTTACTGAAACTTCTAGGGTTTTTGTTACCTTCCGCGATTCGTATCAACCAGCCAGCCGGCACTGGGTATCAGAGATTAGGGATGGAGAAGGATTTACCGTTACGCTAGATGAACCGGTGGAATTTAATGCTCGCTTTGACTTCTGGATAATCAACCACACCCCCAGCGAGGATATTGAAAATTAGGTCTGCTCTAGCGTATATTTATAGTGGTAGGGGGTGATAAATTTGCCAAAAGTATCTTCTAAAGAAGTAAAAGGTGAAGGAAAGTTAGTTTTAAAGTTTTGGGACGATATTAACGCCATGTCCTCGTCCGAGCGTGAGGACTACTTTGAGCACCTCATGACTCCAACCGAGATCTTGATGTTTGCCAAGCGCGGCTCGATCTTTAAAGACCTTATCAACAAGCGCTCTTACAACGAGATTTCTAAAGAGTATGGGGTTGGAGTTAACACCATAAGCCGGCTTTCCAACACGTTGCACCAAGCGGATACAGATTTTATCGTTATCTTGACCAAGCTTGCGTCCAAGGACGAGAAAAAAGGAATCTTCGGTTAATCAGCGCAGGCTGATCCCGTAAAGGTTGTTTCCCGAGGTCGGAGAAAGAGAAGTTAAGATAATGATTTGCGCCAGGTCCGTTGAGGAGAGTGCAATCCTTTCGGCCAGATTTCCACTGTAAAGGTCTCTTTTATTAGAGCCATCAAGATCAATTAAGGACACAGTTTTCCCACTGATCAGTATAAAATGATGCGAATCTGCAAGCCAGAAGAACTTGAGTTTAGAGTTTTCTGCTTCCCAAATTTTCTGGTCCAATGATTCCCCGACTGGCAGGGGGTCACTGAAGTTCGCAACCCAAAACTCCGTCTTTTGTCCTTGGGTTTTGGTGTAAAGGAGCTTGCGCTCGTCCGGAGCCCAGGATGAGCCGGCCGAAAGGGCGATGTCCTTTAGATCGTTGGGGACTTCCAAATCTTTTATGACCTCTGCTTTATGCTCTAGCCGTTCATCCCCCCAGCTTTTAGTGAGCTTGGTGGTGTTGGTAAGGATTTGGGATTCGCCTTGCCCGATGGTGACTAGCAGGTCATTGGATGGTTTTATAACAAGTATTTGGTTCTCGTTAGGAGAGAATAGGAGTTTTGTTGCCTTGGAAAAATCCACGTCGGTTGGTTCTTCAGCGATCTCCTGCGGGCGGGTGCGCAAGAACCCTAAGAACTGGCTGTTCAAGGGTAGAAAATACAACTTATCTGCCGAGATAAAGGCGGCTTTCGTACCGGAAGGGGCTGAAGATATAAGCTGAGCTCCGTTTTGAGTTATCGCGGTAAAAGAAGGGGAGATGGGAGGAAGAAGAGCCGTGATGTTTGTGACCAGGCCCTCCTTAACCTCGACGGTTTTTTCCCAAGAAGCAAAGCCCTCTTTTTCTATCTTTAAGGTGTAACTCCCAACCTTTAAGCTTGTGATGGTGGAATCTGTTGCAGCGACGAGGTCCCCGTTCAAGTACACGCTTGCCCCATCCGGTACGGACTTAGCAAGGATCATCCCTGTTTCGGTTAAGGCCCTCTTTGTAAAATCCAGCCGGTATCCGCTGGCGTATAAAACCACGCCTGTTGTTATGGTTAGGAGTATTCCCAGTACCCCAAATACCGAAAGAAAAGTGTTTCGCTTCATCGCCAATATTATATAGGAAGCGGCTAACGACCTGTGTTTAAGAGATCAAGATATAATAAAAAGGTGTTTAGCTATCTTTTACCACTTCTTGTGGCTTCGACAATCTTTGAGCGGTTGAATATCTTCCTTCCCGCTTTGGATTTTTCCCTCAAACTGTCCCTCATTATTTTGCCTATTGCGGCTATAGTTCTTTTCGTAAAAAAGCGTTTAGCCTTTAACCCAACCTTTCTTTTCCCGTTTTTAGCACTTGTGGTTTTGACGCAGGTTTTGTCCATACTGCTTTCTTTTGATCCCTTCCAGAGCTTCCAAGTCGTAGTGTTTACCCTTCTTATGATCGGCCTTTTTTACCTTATTGTTTGGAGTGTAAGGCGTGGGGAAGCGTTAACTCGCCTAGTCTGGGCTTGGGGGGTGGGTGCGGTGACCGTGTCTATCTTTGGTTTTTGGCAGTTTGCGCGTCACCTTTTAGGGCAAGATCCAACGCTCTTTTTTGACAAATGGGTTTCTGCAAAGACTCTCCCTGTTGCAACTTTTGTGCAAAACATCTTGGGACAGACTTTTTTGCGCCCACCTTATACTTTTATAGATGTTAATACGGCCGCTTCTTTTGTAGGGATATTCCTTATTTTGGGCTGGGTTTGGTGGCTAACTACAAAGGATCGCAGGAATCGTATGATCCTGTGTGGTATGTTAGTCGTCTCTTTTACCTACTTTATCTTGACTTTTTCTCGTACAGCGCTTCTGGGACTTGGGGTTGGATCAGTAGCTTTAGGATTCCTGTTTTTAAAAGAGAAAATCAACAAAAAAGTGCTCTGGGGCGGGATCCTAGTGGGTTTAATAATTCTAGTAGGAGGTTTGGCTTACTTTACAGTATCCGATCCGGCCCGGTTGGGCTCCTTTAGGGAACGTCAAGACTATGTTAGAGCCACCGTTAAGATGTTAGAGAGGACTAACTTTATCGGCGTCGGGGCGGGGAACTTCGAGCCGTACTATACAACAGTTATTAGACCAAGACAAGAGCATGGGTATTCCCATTCCATCCTTCTCACTTGGCTGGGAGAACTGGGGATCTTTGGGTTTGCCGCAAATGTTCTTTTGATTGGTGCGGTTTTTACCTTTATCTGGAGAAGAATCCGCACTATGAGGTACGATAGCTTATGGTATAAGAGGCTTTCGGGGCTTTTAGCGGCATTTATTGCTCTTGTCTTTTCCAACATCTTCCACGCTCATTACGGACTCGAGTTTACTTGGGTTTTACTTGGTCTAGTCGTAGGCGGTTACTATCTCTCTAAAAACGAAAAATGGCAGACGGTAAATGAAAGATTGAACATCCTGGGTGTGGGGGTGGATAATGTCACGATGAGTGAAGCTATTGGTAGAGTAAAGGGATTTTTCAAGAGCGGTAAGAAGGCTTATATCGTTACTCCTAACTCAGAAATGATCGTTCAGGCGAGGAAAGACCCCGAGTTTGCCGAGGTTCTGAACGGAGCGGATCTGGCTGTTCCGGATACGGCGGGGTTGGTTTGGGCGTCGAGGATCTGGGGAACACCCCTTAAGGAATGGGTTGCGGGAGTGGATCTCTTTGTGGAGCTTTGTGCTGAAGCGGCTCGAAGGGGCGGCCGGGTTTTTCTTTTGGGCGCAGACCCGGGGGTGGCAGGGAAAACCGCTCGGGTCTTGCGGAAGAGATATCCCAAGCTTAGAGTTGCCGGAACTTTCGGGGGAGATGGGTCTTCAAAAGGGGATAGGGAAACAGTTGCGGAAGTAAAAAGAGGAAGTAAGGGGGAGGATATAGATTTGTTGTTTGTCGCCTATGGCCACGGTAAGCAGGAGCGTTGGATTAGGCGGAATTTAGCCAAAGTTCCAGTGAAGGTGGTAGTGGGGGTGGGTGGGTCATTCGATTATGTTAGCGGTGTTGTTGTCCGTGCTCCCAAGCTTTTCCGCCGCTTGGGGTTGGAGTGGTTGTATCGGTTAGTTAAGCAGCCGTGGAGAATCAAGCGCCAGATAGCCCTCCTCTCGTTTATCTTCCTTACTTTTAGGGAATCGCTTAAGAATTAGTTGTTGTACAGTTTTGAGTACTCTGCCATCATTCGTTTGGTATCGAATTTCTCGCCGCAAGAGTTGTAGGCCTCTTTAACCATTTCGATCCATTTTTCTGGGTTATCAAAGTAGGTAGGGGCGATCTCTTTTTCTATTAAATCGTAGGTTGGGGTAGCGTAGTCCTCATCGGCCGGCTCGATCATCCAGCCGTTGGCGACCTGTCCTGAGCCTGTCGAAGGGTTAAACCCTTCCAGCCACCAACCATCCCCTGTCGATGCGTTTAGGGCGGCATTGAAGACGGCTTTCATTCCGCCTGTTCCGCTAGCTTCCCATCCGATGACCGGGGTGTTAAGCCAGACGTCGGCGGCGGCCAGGAGTTCTTTGGCCCGGTCAAGACTGTAGTTTGGTACGTAAATTAGGTGGTCTTCTAAGAGGGGGTTCCGGCTTGCCTCGATCATCTTCTTGACGAATTTTTGCCCCTCAACATCTTCGGGGTGGGCTTTGCCGGATATTAAAAGGTAAACGGGCTTTTCTTTGCTGGTTAGTATTTCGGCTAATCTCTCGATATCTGAAATGAGAAGGTTAGGCTGTTTGTATTTGGCAAAACGCCGGGCCCAGCAAATGACCAGAGCTTCCGGGTCAAATGTCTTGCCGTCAAGCGACACTTCAGCCACTTCCTTAGCAGTCCTGGTTTTGGCTTGGAGTTTGGCTTCCTTGAGATTTGAGTCTTTTCTACCCCAAGCTTCTTTGAGCTCCGGCGCCGTCCAGCGGGGGGAGTATACCGCGTTGGTAACAAATGTTTGGGGGATGTCCTCACCAATAAATTCCCAAAGTTTTTTAGAAACATCAAAGTGTTTTTCGCTCACGGCGTTTACCTTTCTGGATTGGCGCATCGTGAAAACCGTTAGAGAGAAAAGGTCCTTTCCGTCCCACTCGCGTTTCCCCAGCTCGTAAAGCTTTTCCAAGTCAACACTTTGTTCGGCAAAAAGCGCGGTAAGAATCGGCATGAACTCCTCTTTTGTAAACTTGCTTTCGGCTCCTGCAACCGGAGTATGGGTGGTGAAGATAGTTTCCGATTTGACCTTTTCTAGCGCTTCGTCCAGCCCCATGCCTTGGCTCATATATTCCCGGACCCGCTCAATCGTGTTGAAGCCGCCGTGGTCGTCGTTTATGTGCCAGGTTTCGATGGGGATTCCGAGTTTTCTTATCAACCTGACGCTGCCGATCCCTAAGACAATGTCGTCAATCAGGTGCGGAGCCCAAACCCGCTCGTAAAGCCGGTCGCTGATTTTACGGTCTTCGGGCCTGTTTTCCAGGATGCCGCCGTCTAAAAGGTAAAGCGGGACCGAGTTTTTGGAATTTGGATCTTTAACCTCCTTTTTCCATATTTTCAAATACAGTTCGTGGTCTGCCAGCGGGATTTTAATGATCTCCCCCGTGTCCTTGAGTCCGGCCTCTTCGGGGCTTATTGCTTCGTAAAAGTGCTGCTGTTCGCCTTGAGGGTTGATGAGCTGCTGGAAGAACCCTTCGCGGTAGAAAACCGTTACTCCAACCATCGGCAGTTTGTGGTCGGCGGCTTGGTAAAGGACATCTCCCGCCAAAACTCCCAAACCCCCCGCGTAGATGGGAAGATCATCGGTTAAAGCAAACTCCGAGCTGATATAGGCAACTTTGGGTTTCACAGAGACATTATGCAGAAGAAAGGGGACGAAAGTAAAATGCGTTTTTTGTTTCAGCCCGCGTTTATGTAAGTTTGGCTATAAGCTTGACTTTTGAAAATCAAAACTGCTAACATCCAAAATGTACCCTTCAACTGAATAGCTCAACGGGATATCGCGGTCCGTTGGCCGCATGTTACCTTACAAGCCCGTTGTTCGTGAACCAAGCTACACTTTGGTTCTGTATTGTCCTATCCGTTACTGTCCATACGGGCCTCGACTTGGCCAATCCTAGTCGAGGCCTTTTCTTTATGAGATAATATTCCTGTTGTGAGTGCAACAAAGATCGCTCTTCTTGAGCCAATTACAAAAATCGTGCCTCTTTCGCATGTCGCCCCTTTGCGGGTTCTGATGGTAGTTCCTGAGGTTTCTCCCTACGCTTCTGTCGGCGGGGTTTCCAAAGTTGCCGCCCATCTTTCCAAAAACTTAGTGGAGCTGGGGCATGATGTCAGGGTTTTTATGCCTAAATACGGTTTCATAGATGAAGAAAAGTACCCGCTCGAGATGCTAATTGAGGGGCTTAAGGTTAAAACCGGATCGGATGGGAAAGAGCCAAGTGAGCTCCTTTGCAACGTCAAAACCCACGTTAACGAGGCTGGAGTTAGAACCTACTTTTTGGAAAATATGGAATACTACGAAAAGCGGGCCAATGTTTACGGCTACTCCGACGACTTTACCCGATTTGCCCTTTTATCACGAGGGGCTTTGGAGTTTTTACGCCACTCGGAGTGGAAGCCGCAGGTGATCCATGCCAGCGAGTGGCAAACAGGGGCAACACCCAATCTCTTAAAAACTGTTTACTCAAATAGCAAAGATCTGGAGGATATTGCCGCAGTCTTCACCATTCACAACATCTTTTACCAAGGCATGTTTGATCACCGGCAGGTGTCCGAGCTTGATTTTGATGACGGCAAATCCGGGATTGCTCCGCTTTTTTCTGACCAGCTTAAAAAGCAAAACTTCATGAAGCGCGGAATTATTTACGCGGATGTGGTCAACACCGTTTCGGAAAGCTACGCCCGGGAAATTCTAACCCCTGAATACGGCGAGGGTTTGGACAAACTTCTTTTAGAGGTCCGCTCCAAGCTTTTTGGGATTATAAATGGGATAGATTACGACGACCTTAACCCCAAAACCGATCCCTTAGTTCCTTACAATTACGATGCCAACTCGGCCCGGCTTAGAGTCAAAAACAAACTGGCGCTGCAGAAGGAGTTTGGACTCCCGGAGGACGAAGACGCTTTTGTTTTGGGTATGGTTTCCAGACTTTCTGAGCAAAAGGGGCTTGATATTTTACTTGAAGCTTTGCCGCACTTTCTGTCCGCTCACGATACCCAGCTTGTTGTTATTGGAGGCGGTGAGGAAAAATACGCGGCCGGTTTTAGAGATTTAAAGAAACTATTTCCAAATAAAGTCGGCACGCACCTTATGCCTAACTTCACTCTTCCGAGACTTCTTTTTGCCGGCGCGGACTGCCTTTTGATTCCATCTAAATTTGAGCCCTCTGGGCTTACTCAGCTTGAAGCAATGCATTATGGTGCGATTCCAATAGTTAGAAAAACCGGAGGCCTCGCCGATACGGTTTTAGACTTTAATGCAAAAGAGAAGGCCGGGACCGGTTTCGTTTTTGACGAATACAGCCCTTGGGCGCTCTTTGGCGCACTAGTTCGGGCTTACGAGACTTTCCAATATCCTAAGGTTTGGAAGGCTTTGGTTGAGCGAGCGATGAAGTCGGACTTTTCTTGGGAAGCATCTGCCAAGCGCTATGCAGAGCTCTACCGCAAAGCCATCCAGCTAAGACATCGGGAGAAAGTAGCCGAGGGGACGGCTGCAAGCTTTGAGGAATGATTTGGGCGCCGGTCTTACACATTTATCAACCTCCGACTCAGTTTCCGGGAATTTTTAAAAAAATTGTTGAAGAGTCTTACGTTCCTTTAATTTCTCTTCTGTCGCGCAATCCGCAAGCCAAGGTCACGGTTAATATCCCGGCTTCTTTAACCGAGCAGCTTTCCAATCTAGGGTATTCCGATCTTTTGGACGGGATAAGGCGCCTTGCCGAGCGGGGACAGGTGGAGTTTTTGGGAACGGCCGCCTACCACCCTCTTCTTACCCGGATACCTTTTTCCGAAATCAGCCGGCAAGTCAAGTTGAACGAGGAGATCAACCGGGACCTAATTGGTGAAATTTACAAGCCTCACGGATTTTTCCCGCCGGAAATGGGCTACTCCGAAAAGGTCGGCGATGCAGTGGCCGAACTTGGCTATGATTGGGTTTTGGCGGAAAACTGCAGCTCCCCCAAGCAGCCGGTGCATTACGACCGCATTTACGAGTTGCCAAGCGGAAAACTCAACGTCCTTTACCGGCATAAAGACCTTTCCTTGGCAATTGCTTTTGGGAGAGTGGCCAACGCTTCCGAGTTTTTGGGTTTGGTTAAAAAACACCTTAAGGAGGATGAGTTTATTTTAACTGCCATGGACGGGGAAACCTTTGGCCACCATCGCAAAGACAGCTTTGAACTTTTGCGGGATCTTTACACGAGCTTGGAAAGCGTTACAGTTTCGGACCTTATTTTGAAGTTTCCCAAACGGAATAAAACCACCCCGATGGAGTCGACTTGGGCTGTTAATTACGAAGAATGTAAAAAAGGTTTAATCTACCCCCGTTGGGACAACGCCGGCAGCCCCTTACACCCCAAGCAGTGGGAGCTTTTTAACCTCGCGCTTACCGTGGTTAACGGTTACGTCTATCAAATTCCCGTAAAGATGTTGGATAGCAAGGTGCGCGGTAATCTTAGTCCTGATCAAAAGCAGTGGGTTAAAGCTCGTAAGCTTCTTGACAAAGCTTTGCATTCGGACCAGTTTTGGTGGGCGTCCCGCAACCCGATTTGGCACCCGAAGATGGTTGAGCGCGGGACAAAGCTTCTTCTTGATGCGATCCTCGCAACGCCCGACATTTCCAAGCTCGAAATTAAGCGTGCTAGCGAGCTTTATGAAGAAATCACAACCGAGGGGATAAAACTTTACGGCGATAAACCAATCACTGGTTAATCTGAGGTAGTATTAGAGCATGTTGTATTGGGGTAACTTTCTCCATTTTTATCAACCGCCCACCCAAAAAAAGGAGTGGGTGGACCGGATCACTAAAGAGTCTTACAGGCGTGTTCTTGAAGGATTTTTGGCGAATCCAAAAGCCCGGATAACCCTTAATATAAATGGAATTTTATTTGATCTTTGGAAGAAGTTCGGTCACGAGGATGTGATTGAGATGGTGAGCAAGCTTCTTGAGCGCGGGCAGATTGAGCTGACCGGTTCGGCCAAATTCCATCCGCTTTTGCCTAAACTACCCGCGGATGAGATCAAGCGGCAGATTGAGCTTAACACCCAAACTCTGCGCGAGTTTCTTGGCGATTTCTACCAGCCCAAAGGGTTCTTCCCTCCGGAGATGGCTTACGATATCAACGTCTCCAAGGTTATCAAGGAGATGGGCTTTTCTTGGATCATTGCTGAGGAGCTCAGCCACCCCGGGAAAGTTTCCTACGATCGGATTTACCAAGAAAAAGAAACCGGGATGCCGACCCTTTTTAGAGAGCGGGAGTTTTCCTACAAAATCCTTTCCGGGCAGTTGGGGACGGCCAAGCTTTTTCTGGAAGCGCTGGGGGACCGTCTGCAAGGCAGCGGATACCTTTTAACTGCCATGGACGGGGAAACCTTTGGCCACCACCGGCCCGGAATGGACAAAGCGCTGATGGAGCTTTTAAAGCTTGATGAGGTTCCCACAATCCTACTCTCCGATCTTCTGGAGAAGTTCCCCCAGGTTGAGGTGGTGGAAACCAACCCTTCAACGTGGGCGCTTATGGAAAAGGATATGGAAAAGCAGATTCCTTTTGCCCGTTGGGAGGATCCGGGCAACGAAATCCATAAACTTCAGTGGGAGTTGACTGATCTTGCCATAAAAACCGTTCGCGAGGCTAAAGATCCCGGCAAAGCCCGTGGTATGCTTGATCGTTCGATCCATTCCGATCAGTATTGGTGGGCAAGTGCCCGGCCGTGGTGGTCGCTGGAGATGATTGAGCGCGGAGCGTACGAGCTTAAGGAAACCGTTTTGGCGGTGCCGGGAGTTTCCGAAGAGATTAAAGAAAAGACCCAAGGTCTCTACTTTGATATCCTCACAACCGGTTTTGAATGGCAAAGAACCGGCAAAGTTGAGCAGTTGGCCAGCCAAGAGGATGAGGAGATAAGGATGCGAACCGACGCTGCCTTTGGCGATCTTCCTCGGGAGGAGATCGAAAAGATGATCACCCATATTAAAGATGAGATGGAAGAGGTGGCCAAACACCAGGAATATGAGCGGGCGGCTTTGCTTCGCGATCGAATAAAAGAGCTAAAGGAGTATTTTGAGCAGGAGGAGTAATTATGGATTACCAAAGCACATTCCAGTCTGTTTTTGACGATCTTAACTTTTCGCCGACAAAGATGTTTAGAGAAGGGCCTCGGTTTTTTGTGGTGGGCGGCACCTACAAGGGAGAAAAGGCAATCTTTAAAGCCGACGTTGAGGATCCCAAAGACGGGAACCGCCGGGCTTATCTAAAGCTCAGGCGCGAAGCGGCTTTTCTGGATTCGGGGGAGTTGTCTCATATTCCCGCCTTTTATGCTAAAGGCGAACAGGAAGAATTCTTTTGGCTTTTGGAGGAGTGGGTGCCGGGCGAGTCCCAAGAGATGGGGGACAGCACTTTCCTTCTAAAAGATTCCTTCTTTACTCAAGATAACTTGGATTTTTGCTTGGAGTTTTTGACGGTTTTGCATCAAATGCCTCAAGAAAACAAAAGCCCCAAGTTTAAAGAATTTAAAGAAAAGTTTTCCAAGCGATACTCCCTAAAGGACTATGCCGATCTTATTGCTTCCGATAAAGAAAAGCTTGTCGGCAAAAAGCTAATGGATAAAGTTGACGACTTTATTGACCGTCGCCATGGTATTTTTGATTCCAATCAAAAGGTGATTGCCCACCATGAGTTCTACGCTCCCCACATATTTGTTAGCGGCGATGAGTTTAGCGTAATTGATTGGGAAAACGTTGGCTGGGGAAACCCGGCTTATGATTTTGCGGAGCTTTGGATAAGGAGTTTTTCCCACCCGGATTTTCAGGGGGAGCTTTTGGCCCGTTTTAGAGACATCCAAGAGGACAAGGATGTCTTTGATCAGCTCTTTTCTCTGGAGGTAGTTCTGCAAGGGCTCGGCAACTTAAAATACTTTAAGGTTGCAGATATACCCGAAGAACAAAAAGTAGCAGAGGAGGTTAGAACGTTTCTTCGGACTAACATAGACCGTGTTCTTGCCAAAGATGGCCGGTTCTAAACTGGCCGCAAAAACTGATCTTCACCCTTTCCACTTCAGAGCGCAGTTGCCTTTTGGCGGTGATTTGGATGCGGCGTTTTCTCCCCGAGAGATTGTAGATTGGGTGGAGCGTTTCAGCATTTTTGATCGATTCGTTCTGGGAACCCATCCGCCCAATTTTTTTAGGATAAGTACCAAGTTCTCTCAAGGCGAATATTTGGACGCTTGCCGGAAGGCAATTGAGCGTGTCCGGTTAGGTTTCTCCGGAGAAGTTTTTAGCGGAATTGAATGTGACCTTGTGGTTGGGCGCGGGAAATTCAGTTTTAGGCCCGGGGAAGCGCTTCTCAAGCGCTTTAACCCCGATATCTCGATTATTGGTTTTCACTTTCATCACTCCTTAACTTATGGCGGGCTTTACGATATGAAGCTTTCCGATGTTGTTTCTGCTCTGCGCTGGGCGTTGACTTGTGGGTTGTGTAATGTTATTTCGCATCCTTTTGAAGTTCTGTATCGGATATTTACCGAGGATCCTTCAGAATTCGAAAAGATTGCCAACCTGGCTCTGGAGAACCGAGTTGCTTTTGAAATAAACGCCGACAAAGGGTTTTTCGAGAAACCGCTTAAAAAGTTGGCCGAAAACGGCAACTTTTTCTCCTTTGGAGGGGATTTACATGCCCTTTCTTACTGGCTAAAACGGGATTGGGACGGGTTGGAGGTGCCGGATAAGGATATTTTTCTTCTGGAAAGGGTTTTGGGGTTAACTCGAGATGTAGCCGATAAGGAAAAGGCTTATTGGAGGGAAATGGATCCAATGTTTAGGGAGTTGCCTTACGCAAGTTCCAAACGTTGGGCTCTGCGGCGTAAGCTTATCCGTCTTTACAAAAGCTATCTTGAGCCGGATGTTTTTGGGCAGGAGCTGGACAAGATCGTTGCAATTTTTAGTCGATTGGAGAGAGGGGTTGTGGAGAGCCATGTTAAAGAGCTTAATTCTATATACAGGCGGTGGGAAGGGGAGCCGAAAAAGAAAGACCGCATGCGCGCCGAGCGCTACTTTCTGCAAGTACCGTTAACGAGTAATGAGATCGAGATTTACACGCAGTGGCTTGATAGAGCATTTGAGCTCGGGCTCAAAAAAGAACAGCTTATTAACACTTGGGGTACACCCGAGCTTAAGAATTTTCTAAAACTCTAAGTACTCTATTCTATAGGTAGATAGCGGTAAGTTTTTACAAACCGTCTACACGCTTTAATTGACCATCTTTCCATCGTAGAACACTTACTTAACTCGATAAATTAATTCATCGAAGTGCAAAGGGTTAGATAAATCCAGGGTAAGGTTGAGGTAGATTGATTGAGTATCCAATTTAAGGAATTTTGGCGCGCAGGGAACGTGTGCTATGAATGTAAAGGACTTATCTGGGTTGTATATGAGCAATAATATTACCCATTGTTGGAAGGGGTACTTTTGTACCTTCGGTTTCCAGCACCTTTTGGCGCAGTTTACTATTTGAAGGTGCCTATTTTATGGTCTTCAATACATTAGTTTAACGCTAAGCAATCACCCACCCTATTTTTTCGGTTTCCGGTTTTTGAGCCCTAAGTTTCGAATTACTTTTTTTTCCTCTTGCTATCGCCTATGAGAAGGCAGAGATGTCTGAAAAAGATCAGAAATGTATTGGACTGATGGTGCAGTTCAATTATGTCTATATCTTGCTACACTGCCTTGACTTTATTTATTGTTACCGATACAATCAGATTGTTGACTCTTTCGGCAAGGAGTCTTTTTTATTTGGTAAACAAAATGAGTGGTTTACTTTCGTTTTTAAAAGAAGCATGGGTCGAACTTAAGAAAGTCGTCTGGCCGTCTAAAAATAAGACGGTTAGATTGACGGCTGCCGTTCTGGCGGTTACTTTTGTCGTTGCCGGTTTTATTGCATTGTTAGATTTGGTATTTAATAAGGTGTTAACCTTTTTGATCGAAAGATAGCTATGGAAGCAAAGTGGTACGTAGTTCACACATACTCTGGCCATGAGCGCAAGGTTACCGATGCTCTAAAGCAGCGGATTGAGGCGCTTGGGCTCAAGGGCAAGATCCAGGAACTTTTTGTTCCTACTCAGGAGAAAATTGTTATTGATTCCGGCAAGAAAAAGACCGTGCGGGAGAGGCTTTTCCCCGGATACGTCTTGGTTAAAATGGTCCTTAGCGACGAGACTTGGGGAGTAGTGCGAAATACGGCTGGAGTAACCGGATTTGTCGGGGCCGGAGCCCGCCCCACACCACTTCCCCAGCATGAGGTTGACGCCATTCTCAAGTTCTCTCGGATGGAGGCACCCAAATTTGAGCTTAGGTTCAAAGTCGGCGAGACGATCAAGGTAATTGATGGGCCTTTTAAGGATTTTTTGGGCAAGGTTGATGAGATTGATGAGGACAAAGGCAAGGTTCGGGTTCTAGTTTCCGTTTTTGGACGCGAGACTCCCGTGGAGCTCGATTTCCTTCAGATTGCCAGGCTTTAAATTCTTATGGCTAAAAAGGTAAAAGCGACTCTAAAACTAAATATTCCGGCAGGGGAGGCAAACCCCGCCCCTCCGGTTGGTCCGGCTCTCGGGCAGCACGGGGTTGCGATTATGGATTTCTGCAAAGCTTACAATGAGAGAACCGAAGACCTTAAAGGTCAGATAATCCCTGCGGTTGTGACGATTTACGAGGACCGTTCCTTTGATTTTGTTATTAAAACTCCTCCAACCTCCGATCTTTTGAAAAAAGTTGCCGGGGTGGAGAAGGGATCCGGGGCTGTTCCTAAGGAGAAGGTGGGTAAAGTTACCCGCGATCAGATTAAGGAAATCGCCGAAAAGAAGATGCAGGATCTGAACGCTCGCGATATTGAGTCTGCAATGAAGATAGTCGAAGGTCAGGCCAAAAGTATGGGGATCGAGGTTAAATAAAAATGGGTACGAGAAAGACTAAACAGATCGAGGGAACTGAGTTAGAGGCCGAGAAGAAAAAGAAGCCGTCCAAAACCAAGCCTCAGGTTAAAAAAGAGGGTTCCAAAAAGAAGGCTTCCAGAGTTAAAAAAATCGTCCGCGGCAAGAAGTACTCCAAAGCAAAAAAAGGCATTGAATTAAGAGAGTATCCCGTTGGGGAGGCGGTTAAAAAGGTTAAAGAGGTATCCATTGCCGGTTTTGACGCGGCCGTTGATGCGCACATTAACCTGGGGCTTGAGTTAGGCAAAGAGGATCAGCGCGTAAGGACTTTCGTCTCCCTGCCGCACGGGACCGGAAAAAAGGTTAAGATTCTGGTTTTTGCCGAGGCGGCATTGGCTCAAAAGGCCGAGGAAGCCGGGGCGGATAAAATCGGGGATGAGTCTTTAATAGAGGAGATTTCCTCAAGCGGAAAAGCGCCTCGCTTCGATCTGATCGTCGCAACCCCGTCCTTCATGCCCAAGGTTGCAAGAGCGGCCAAAATACTGGGTCCCAAAGGGCTAATGCCATCCCCTAAAACAAATACCGTTGCCGAGGATCCCGCAAAGGCCGTAAAGGAGCTCAAGCAGGGGAAAGTGGAGCTCAAAACAGAAGCCCAGCCGATCATCCACGTTTCGCTTGGAAAAGTATCCTTTGAGGACAAAAAACTTATTGAGAACCTCAAAGCCGCGGTCGAGGAGCTTAACCGCGTTCAGCCCTCCAATGTTAAGGGCGAATACATCAGATCCGTATTTTTGGCGCCGACGATGGGGCCAAGCGTTAAAGTGGATCTTGCGAGCTTGGGATAAATAAGGTATAGTAGATCCGGTCCGAAGACAGCGAGTGCTTGATGGCTTAATATCTCGCCGAGGAAACTTCAGCTCCTGTTTCACAGTTGCATCCTCGGTTCGACCGAGGTTTTTTATTGAAATGATTACCGAAGACAAAAAAGAACAAGTAGAAAAGCTTATCGAAGCGGCCGGCGCATCCGATGCGGTCGTTATGTCCGATTATTCGGGCTTGACCGTTTCTGAAGTAAATGAGCTTAGAGGCAAGCTTGCCGAGCTGGGGGCGGATTTAAAAGTTGTTAAAAATACTCTCCTTGGCATTGCCTTGGAGAAAGCCGGTCTCAAAAACGGCGGGCTTTCCGGTCCGACCGCAGCTTTGTTTTCCCAAAATGCCGATCCGCTCGAAAGCATAAAAACGTTAGTCTCCTTCCTTAAAGAGAAAGGCAAGGGGGAGGTTAAGTTTGGGTTTTTTGAAAAGGCGTTTGTGGAAGCTTCCGGAATCAAGGAGTTGGGGGCCCTTCCTGGAATGGATGTTTTACAAGCTCAGCTTGTTTCCCACCTCTCTTCCCCGCTTTACAGATTTGCAAATGTTTTGAGCGGCGGTCCCCAAAGGTTAGCAGGTGTTTTGAACCAAATTGCAAAGTTGGGAGGGGGTGAAAGTTCTTAAAGATGGCAGAAAATAAAGCTAAAGAAGAAAAAAAGGAAAAGGTAAAGCTTTCCAAGAAAACGCAAGAAATTTTGGAAGCGGTTGAGAAGATGCCGGTTCTGGAGCTTAACGAGCTCGTTAAAGCTCTGGAGGACAAGTTTGGCGTTTCGGCAGCCCCCGTTGCCGCTCCCGTCGCCGCAGCAGCTCCTCCTGGCGCAGGAGAACCCGGTGCCGAAGCCGCGGAAAAATCGGTCTATAACGTGGTTCTTGCCGCATCCGGAGACAAAAAGATTCCCGTGATCAAGGCGGTTCGCGAGATTAACCAAAATCTCGGGTTAAAGGAAGCAAAGGATCTCGTTGATAGTCCTCCCCAACCCATTTTGGAAGGGGTTAAAAAAGAGGAGGCCGAGGAGGCCAAGAAGAAACTTGAGGCAGCCGGTGCAACGGTTGAGCTCAAATAAGAGTTAAACCCTCACATCGAATATTCGGTTTTGAATCCGACTTCGGGAGGGTTTACTCTTTTGCAAGGGGCTGTTATCACATCACCTCGCGTCGTTTGAGGGCGGTTTCCGGCTTTTTGTTGACTACTACCGGGACGTTTATGAGCTCGGTTTCCTTTAACACCGCCAGCTCTTCCCCTTGGTAGTGTCCTTTTTCATCGATCCTTTCCCACTCAATGGAGGCTACTAGCAATTTGTATTTTCCTTGGGGTGCCGTGAACTGGTAGCGGCCCCTTTCGTTGGTTACCCTTCTTTTAACGAGCTTACCCGTGTCGGCGGTAACGAGGGAGAGCGCCACGGCTTCGACAGGGCTTCCGGTGGTGTCTTTTACGATTCCCCACCGCACTACTGTCCTTCTTGTGCCTGCCAATACCAGCGCTAATGTGACAATGTAAAAACCGGCTATGGCCTGGTTTAGGATGGCCGGTGCGGCCAAGTAGGAGATGACCGAAATAACCAGCCCCGTGGTAAGAAGCGCAATGTTAAATACCGGTCCGTGCTTTCTGAAGAACCGGGATATTGCGTTGGCCTTTTTAATGTCGTGCGGGTCAATGGGTATGCTTTGGTCTACTACCGGTTGGTCTTCGCTTACTTCAAAACCCTCGCCTCGGTATACGTTGTTGTACTCGCCGTCTCTTTTACCGGAAACCGTTTGCGATGGAAAGTTATAACCAGCTTTAGATGCTTCAAGTTTGTACTTACCTTCTCGAGGCAGGAAGGTGAATGCTCCTGATTTGCTGGTTATCTCCATGTCAATGAATTTTCCGGCCTCATCAAGGAGCCGCACGAGCCCTTGACTTAAGGGTTGTTTGGTAAGAGAGTCGTAAAGTGTTCCCCAGGGCTTTGCTTCCTTCCTTCCTTTTATAAATACCGGAAGGAACGAGAATTTGCCAATGGACAGGAAAAGCTGGCTAAAAAGCAACCACAGGTCTCCGGCTGTGGCCAGTCCGGCTTGGAGAAATAAGCTCAGGAGGGTTATAGGAACTGCGGCCGCCGAGGTCGCGCGGGCGGCTTGCTTTATCGGCTCGGGCAGTGCTTGAATAGCCTCGGTTATTGACTTTGTAAACGAGCTAATAATTTCTATTACAGCGTCCAATTGTTCGGCGATAGATTCCAATAGTTCGGTTACGATTTCGATCGCCTTTTCTATAAGTCCGGTGGCCTCTATTTCGAAAAGTAACTTTTGACTCGCTTGGCTCTGCTGCCCATCGACCGCGGAAACAGCTTGTGCAGTATAGTTTCCACCCTCTAGCGTATCTATAATAAGCTCCCACAATCCAGTTGTTGAACCCGCAGTTGTGGTAAAGGAATTGCTGTATCCTTTATCCGAGGTTAAACTGACGATAATAGATGCACCTGGGTAGGAAAAGCCGGTTAGACTCACGCTGTCCTCGTCTGCCTCGTCTTTGGTAATGAGCGTTGGGGGCAAAACGTCGCCGCTCAAGCTTATTTGGGGGATTAGAATCTTGTTGGTTACGCCGGCCTCATCCACCGCGTATATTAAAAGAGAACCAACGTCCGCACCAGCGGTGTTAAAGGTAAAGTTTACAAGTCCTTGGGAGTCAAGCTCTGCTACCGCTTGCAGTTCTTCTTCCGCATTTTCGACGATCACTTCTGACCAAGGAGCCGTTTTGACGCTTGTAATGGAGATTTCGGTATCACCGTCAACGTGGGTGAAAAGCGCCCCAACCCCTTCCCCTCTGGTTTGGGCAAATGCAGTTGTGCAGAGGGCCAGGAAGGCAACTGATAGTAATACAGATGTGGCAGCTTTTCTCATCACTACCTTTGAGCATATCAAAAGCTAGCGATCTACTGATCGCGTCCTTAGTATCAGCTGGATTTTGGTCTTGATATTTTGCTAATCTTCATCCAGATGAGTAATCCTGCCCAAAATTGGAAGAGTGGTCCAATAACCGTGTCGGAAAGAACCAAATCGTATGCGAAGGTTCCGGTCCGGAGCATCAACCACT
Source organism: candidate division WWE3 bacterium (assembly GCA_030620855.1). Taxonomy (GTDB): domain Bacteria; phylum Patescibacteriota; class WWE3; order 9FT-COMBO-53-11; family 9FT-COMBO-53-11; genus JAUXIZ01. The sequence goes on along the minus strand of JAUXIZ010000003.1, from coordinate 2,080 downwards.
ACAAACCTAATTTGTTATGGAGCCTGAGGCGACCGGTCAAACTCGTAGCAATCCTTACTCTTTCCGGTTTGGCGATTTTCAGTGCACTATTTAGCCCCCAACTCATAGACCGAGTTTTAGGTGTGGAAACTCAAGGCGGCAGTGCTGTTACTCTGGACAGGGTTTTGGATGATAACTTTAACCTCTCTCTTGCCGGATACTTGGAAGGTTCCAGGCTTAGAGCCACAGCTACCTCTGGATCCCCCCTTACTGTTTTGAGTTCTAGTTTAGTTTCCAATCTAAACGCAGATCTTCTCGATGGTCAGCACGGAAGCTATTACCTCGCCTGGCCAAATTTCACCGGCCAACCGATTGTCCTCTCCTCACTGGATGGGGTTTCTAATAGCGGGGGGAATATTGACCTCATTGCCGGTTCCAACGTCACGATTACCCCCGACGACGTTGCCAATACGATTACGATCACCTCCTCGGCGTCCGCGAGCGGCTGGATGGACGATGGGACGGTCGTCCGGCTTGTGACCGCGACCGATCAGGTTGGAGTTGGAACGGCTTCTCCCCTGGGAACCTTTCACGTCCAAACCGGAGTCTCGGGTTCCGCTGGTCCGCATACCATGGCTGACGATCTGGTGGTTGAGAATTCTACCGACGGGGGCATATCCATCCTCACGCCCAACGCCAACGTCGGTTACTTAATCTTCGGTTCCCCAAGCAGCAATATCAACGGCTATTTTGGCTACAACAACACCAGTCAAAAGTTAACCCTCGCTATTAGTGGGGTTCCGCGTTTTGACTTTTATGCAAGTTCATTGAATTTCTTGCAGGCTACGACCATTAGCACGCCGGGGGCTAGTGATTTAACCCTTGATCCCGGAGGGAAGCTGAATGTTTTTGGAAGCATTGATGCGACCGGATCTATAAATACTGATGAGTATTATTCCATTGATGATGACCAGGTTTTGTCTGCAGACGCCTCCAACACCTTTTTAGGGCACTTGGCCGGCGTCTCCAACACCACCGGAGACTGGAACACCTTTTCGGGATATGAGGCCGGCTACAACAACACGATCGGCTACTCCAACACCTTTTTCGGATACCAGGCCGGCTTCACCAACGCCGAAAGCGAAGAGAACACCTTTTTGGGTTCCGAGGCCGGATATTCCAACACCTTCGGCTATGACAACACCTTTTTGGGATATGAGGCCGGCCGCTCCAACACCGAAGGTAGCTTCAACACCTTTTTGGGGGTCCAGGCCGGCGCTACCAATACCACTGGAAACTGGAATACCTTTGTAGGATACCAAGCCGGCGGCGGCGGGGCCACCAACACCGGCGACTCCAACACCTTTTCGGGATACCAGGCCGGCGGGGCCAACACGATCGGTGACGACAACACCTTTTTTGGATACCAGGCCGGCCGTTTCAATAACGAAGGCATTTACAACACCTTTTCGGGATACCAAGCTGGCTACTCCAACACGACCGCCAACGCTAACACCTTTTCGGGATATGAGGCCGGCCGCTCCAATACCGAAGGCTACGACAACACCTTTTTTGGATACCAGGCCGGGCGCTCCAACCTCAGCGGCGACTCCAACACCTTTTTGGGTCGAACGGCCGGCTTCTCCAACACCGGCAACCTCAATGTCTTCATTGGGAACAAGGCCGGGTACAACGAAACCGGCTCGGAGTTGCTTTACATTGACAGTTCAGATACTGCCACCCCGCTTATCTATGGAGATTTTAGCAGCGACAGATTGGCGATAAACGGAGGGAGCGGAACTGCCAACCCAGACGGTACGCTTCATGTCCATACCGCAAGTGCTGGAGGGGTAACTGCTCCAGCCGACGTGACCGATCTTGTTATAGAGAGCGACGGCAATATGGGTTTGTCGTTTCTCACTGTAGACGGGGGCAAGCAGATCATTGGATTTGGAGATACGAATAACAGTCTTCAAGCCTATATGCAGTTTCAACATTCAGTAAATCAGTGGGATTTCACTATAGGAACAACTCCTCATCTGAAATTCAGGGACGGTGCTGAAACCATCATCAATGACAACGGTGTTGATATCGATTTCCG
>JAUXIZ010000042.1 GCA_030620855.1 candidate division WWE3 bacterium | reverse complement strand
TTCCGGATGTATCTCACCTTTATCGCCGGGCGGTTTGACGGAGATGCCTATTTTCCCCAGTTCAAATGGGAGAATTGGCGGGTAATCGATGGGAGAATCGTCGGTAAAGGCAAGGAGAGCCCCTTCAATCTCTGGTTCGGAACATTTGAGAGATGCCGATAGCCCCGTTTCGCGATCAGCGAGCGGGGCTTTTTTTGTCTTCGCACCTGTTTCCCTGGACGGCTCGCCAGAGGTGGCCTAACAACTCCGTTTTAACGGTGTTGTGATAGTATTTAATCTGTCATGGCAGAAAAGAAAACCAAAACGAAAACCAGCCCCGCCAAGAAAAAGTCAGCTGCCAGGCTGACTGTCCCAACTCCCGAGCAGCTTCTGGAGGCTGGGGTCCACTTTGGCCACGTCAAGCGCCGCTGGCATCCCAAGATGGGACCCTACATCCACGCGGAAAAAAGCGGAGTCCACGTTTTTGACCTTTATAAAACCCAAGATCTTCTTAAAGAAGCAGCTCAGTTTTTGCGGGGTGCAGTAGCAGACGGCAACAAGGTTCTTTTTGTCGGTACCAAGCGCCAAGCTCAGGAGGCGATTATGCGCGAGGCCAAGCGCGTGGATGCTTTTTACATCACTGAGCGCTGGGTTGGAGGCCTTTTGACCAACTTTGGTTCGGTAAAAAAGAATATCGAAAAGCTTGAAGAACTGGAGCAGAAAGTAAAAAACAAAGAGTTTGAACACTACACCAAAAAAGAACATCTTTTGATCGAAAGAGAGATCGCCAAGCTGGATCGCCAGATCGGGGGGCTTAAAGGGATGAAAGAGTTGCCTGGTGTTTTGGTATTGGCTTCCGCCCGGGGGGAAGACACTGCAGTCCGCGAGGCAAGGCAAAAGGAAATTCCGGTTGTGGCGATTGCCGACACAAACGCCGACCCTGACTTGGTGGACTATGTTATTCCCGGGAATGACGATTCTGCTAGCTCTGTAGAGCTTATTATTAAAACCCTTGCAGACGCGGTAGAATTGGGCAGAAAGTCCAAGTAGCATGGCAGTTACTACCGAACAAATCAAAAAGCTTAGAGAAGAAACCCAAGCTCCGGTTATGGCAATAAAAAATGCCTTGAAGGAAACCGGCGGCGATGAAGAAGCCGCAAAGGAAATCTTAAGGGAGAAAGCTTTAGCCCGCGCTGAGGAAAAGAAAGAGCGGGAGGCGGCCGACGGGATGGTTTTTTCCTATATTCACCAGGGTGGCAAGGTCGGTGTTCTTTTGGATCTTCGCTGTGAAACGGACTTTGTTGCCCGGACCGAAGACTTCCAAAAATTGGGCCGCGAGCTTGCGCTCCAGATCGCTTCGATGGATCCGGAGAGGGTTGAGGACCTTTTGAAACAGGATTATATCCGAGAGCCTGATAAAAAGATCTCCGAGGTTGTAAAGGAAGTTGCCGGAACGGTTGGGGAAAACATTAAAGTCGAACGTTTTACCAGATATGCTCTCTGATTTAGAGGGAAAAGCTCAAGAGGTTATCGAAAAGCTTCAAGCGGATTTAGCTACCATTCGTACGGGAAGGGCAACCAGCGATCTTGTTGAGGATATAAAAGTAGAAGCTTACGATTCGGTTTCGACTCTTAAAGAACTAGCGGCAATTTCCATTCCCGAACCGCGCCAGATTCTAATCAGTCCATGGGATAAGAGCGTAGTTGAGGACATCGAGCGGGCGCTTCGCGCTAATGATCTCAACCCCGCGGTTGATGAAGACTCTATTAGAGTTATGCTTCCGGCCTTAACAGGCGAAGTGCGGGACCGGCTTATGAAGGAGGTTGGCGAGCGGGCGGAGGAATCCAAAGTGGCGTTGCGAATGGTCCGGCGCAGTGCGGTTGAAAATATTGAGCGAGCCAAGGAAAGTAAACAAATTTCCAAGGATGATGAGTTTACTAAAAGGAAGAAGATCGACGAGCTTGTTGAGGAATTCAATAAGAAAATAGATCAAGTTTCTCAGGATAAAAAGGAGCAGCTGGAGCTCTAGTATATATAAACTATTCTATGGATATATTAAGTTTCATTAGATTTATACTGCTTCTTTCCGTCTTAATTTTTGTCCACGAAGGTGGCCACTTTTTGTTTGCCAAGCTTTTTGGCGTGGCGGTTGAAGAATTTGGCTTTGGGATCCCCCCGCGGGTGATTGGGAAAAAGATAAAAGACACCATTTACTCGCTCAACCTTTTGCCAATTGGCGGTTTTGTCCGCCTCAAGGGCGAAGCAGGGGAAACGCTGGGTTTTGGAGGTGCAGATTCTTTTGCCATCCAGAGCAAGATCAAGCGGGTCCTCATCATTGCCGCCGGTGCTTTTGGGAATTTTGCTTTAGCTTGGCTGGTTTTTTCCGTTCTCTTGGTTGTCGGTACTCCTGTTTCCTCCGGAAAGGTTTTGGTTGTGGAGGTTTCCGGAGGCTCTCCGGCCCAAGAAGCGGGTATTTTGCCGGGTGATCTTATCCTTTCTTTGGGTGGGCAGAAAGCCGAGACTGCCAAAGCTTTAACTGATTTGACAAACCAGAATTTAGGTGCGCCGACGGTCGTTGAGATTGAGTCGCTAGGCGAGCTTAAATCGGTTACTTTGGTTCCACGGTTAGATCCTCCCTCTGGAGAAGGTTCGTTGGGGGTGCTGGTGCAAACGGCTACTGAAGATAGGGTAGTTCCTTGGTGGCGGGCTCCTTTAGAGGGCTTCACCGAAACAGCCCGCACTCTTGGAGCAATGGTTCAGGGATTTGCAAAAGCAGTGGGGGATTTGGTCCGGGGCGAGGATGTCCAGGTTGGGGGTCCGGTCGCTATTTTTGCGCTTTCAGAGATGTTTGCCGATGGGGGATTCAAATCTTTTGCCAGCTTTATGGCGATCCATTCACTTAATCTGGTAGTTGTGAACTTGATACCAATACCGGCTCTGGATGGCGGCAGGATTCTTTTTATCGCTCTTGAGGCAATCCGCGGTAAAAAACTCTCTACTCGTACAGAACATCTAGCCAATTCTCTGGGGTTTGCCTTCCTGATCCTTGTGATTATTCTGATTTCTATCGGAGACGTGAGAACCTTTTTCTAACCCTTCTCAAAAGCGCCGGATATGTTGTCAAGGCCCGACCTTGCTCCCCTTGCAATTCCAGTTCCTAATCTGGTAAATTTGTATTCGAGCTTAGAAAACTTTTAATTTGCCACAAGTACGGCAAATTTAGGTATCTAAAGCGACCTGCCTAAAATGGATAGCAACCTGCCCAATCCGAGTGACAGAAAACTCCATACTATATCAGAGGCCGCTCGGGTTTTAGGCGTTCATCCTTCTACTCTTCGCCTTTGGGAAAACCAGGGCTTAATTACTCCCCACAGAACTCCAGGAGGAGATCGGAGATACACTCTAGGAGATCTCCAGAATCTTCTCAGTAAGAAAACGGACGGCCGCCGCAAAGAAAACGGTGGCGGAACAGCCCCGGAGGAGAAACTTTACACGATTTCTGAGGCAGCGCAGCTTCTTGGTGTTCACCCATCCACTTTGCGGCTTTGGGAAAGCCAAGGCCACATTAAAGCTTTTAGGACGCCGGGCGGCGATAGGCGGTTTAAGCTGGGCCAAATTGAAGGGCTGGTTCGAAAGCAAAATGAAAAGTCAACCCACCCCCCCCCCCCCCCGCCACCCGACCAACAAGTTACCCAACCCCCCGGTTTACAATATAAACCCCCCGACCACAAAAACCCCCCCCCACTTA
>JAUXIZ010000029.1 GCA_030620855.1 candidate division WWE3 bacterium | reverse complement strand
GGGGCAGGAACTGGATTCCTGACAAAATTCCTAGCCCAAAAAGCCAAGAAGGTTATAGCAGTAGAAATTGATCTCGATTTAATCCATCACCTCAAGAAAAACTTAGAAAACCTTTCAAACGTGGAAATAGTAAACACGGATATCCTCACCTTGGACATTAGCGAGTTTTCACCCTCAAAGATTGTTGGCTCTATTCCTTACCAGATAACATCCCCTCTGATTCACAAGATTCTTCACTCCCAGGATAGGCCAAAATCGATCACTTTTGTTGTCCAAAAAGAGGTGGCCGAAAAGATCTGTGCCAAGTCTCCCAAGGCAACTTACCTTTCGGCTTTTGTAGAAAATTTCGGAAAGGCACAAATAATACGAACTATAAAACCCGGCGCCTTCACTCCTCCACCAAAGGTGGATTCGGCCATTTTGCATATAGACCTTTTTGCTAAACCCAAGATTGAAGACACTTATAAAGTGGAAAAGCTTTTGCACCACGGATTCCGTCAACAGCGCAAAATGATAAAGCACCGGTTCCCTGCCGAAGTATTAAAAGAGTCCCAAATTCCACCTCACCAAAGGCCCGCCAATTTGACTAAGGAAGACTGGCATAGGATTTACCGAACAGTTGGTGCGGCGCGGGAAAAAAGAAAAACCCGCCGGGGCGGCGGAGTATGGATTGATATTTTTGGGTAAACTTTCATACACCTCTTAAAACCCTCCGACCAAGATCGGCGGCATAAACCGCACGGTACCTGGTTGTCATGGCAAAGTCCCACGCTCAATTATAATCGACCGGGTATCCTCCAAAACCTTTTTTAAAGAGAGAGTATCCATACCAAGGATGCCTCTTACTTGCTCCCTCCGGAGCGACCCCCCAAAAGTCAAAGTAGGAAAAACCGTCTTTTTTGGCTTCTTTTATGTTCTCCCATAAGAGTGCATGAGATGCAGGAACATCTCCCCTCACGGACGCACCGTGTACATAGGAAACTGTATCTCCGTAAGAAATACTAATTGCCGCAGCCAAGACATCCCCTTTATAACTTGCAAAAGAAAGCTCCGTCATCCTCCTCGCGGCCAGAGCCTCAAATTGAGCCTGCAGATACTTAGTGGGGTGAGCAACAAAGCCTTGCCTTTTCTTTGTCACCTCCATAAGTCTGTAGAACTTGCCAAGCATGCTGGGCGATGACGAACGGTGGACCTCAACCCCAGCTTCCTCCGCTTTTTTAACGAGGTAGCGGGTGGTCTTTCGCAAACCCATCAAAAGATCTTTCTCTTCCAAGTTAAGATCCAAAAGTAGCGTTCGGCCTCCTGCTTGAATGGTGGGAGTGCCGGCTTTTTTGAAACCTTCGGATTCGAAAAGCTCTTTTGCTTCATTTGACGTCTCCCATGCCGGCTCGACTCTGAGATAATCAACCCCTTCTTTTTTGGCAAAATTTTTAAGGTATCTGAGGGTTGCACGAGCCAAACCTTTGTCAAATTTTTCAAAGACCGGTCCGTGGGGAACGTATACAAAACTGCCTAAGCGTCTTTGGCCAGCGAGAGCTAAACCGACTCCAACGAGACTATTCTTATGATAAATCCCAAACCTATGGTGGCTTAAGCCAAGCTTCTCCTGAAACTCACCCCAAGCCCAGGATTGCAAAAAGGGCGGGTGCTCTCTATCCAGCAGGAAATCTTCCCACGGTTCAGCCGTTAATATCTCCTTTATTTCCATTCGATATAATGATAACAGTGATGCTAGACCTCATACAAACCGAAGGCTGGTCGAAATACCTTAAAACTCAGGGTTGGGAGGTGGAAAAGTTAAAAACCGGCAAAACAAGAGTAAAGGCGTACATAAGAAAAATTCCTCTCTTCGGAACGGTAATAAAAATACAAAGGCCAAAAGAAATTCCATCAATCGAGAAAATAGACAAACTTGCAAAAAAACACCGCGCTATCTTCGTTAAGCTTGAGCCCCTCGACGGCCGCGGCTACGATCGGGCAGTTGAAGGCGGCTTTCGCTTCGACCCCTCACCCAACCTTCCCACCAAAACACTTGTGGCGGATCTGACCAAAAGTGAAGGAGAGCTCTGGAGCAATCTTTCTCAAGATGCTCGCCAAAGCATCAGGAAAGCGCGAGATAACCAGCTGATTTTTAGCACCTATAAAATCGACGATAAGGGATTCGATCCCGCCCTTAAAAATCTCTACAGGCTGCTTTCGAAAACAGGTCACAGACAAAAATTCTGGACTCCGAACCTTTCTCAGCTGCAAGAAAAAACTACGGCATTTGGTAAAAATGGGTACCTCTTTATTGTACAGTCAAAATCCGGCCCGCCTTTGGCCGGAGCACTCGTTCTTGGTTACGAGGGGATTCACTCCGCCTCATCCGAGGAAGGGCGGCACCTTTACGCTTCATACTTTCTTATTTGGGAAGTGATGAGATACCTAAAAAGAAACGGAGGCACATATCACGATCTTTCTGGAGTATATGACCCTAGGTTTAGCAAACTCACCAAACGCTGGCAGGGATTTACTACTTTTAAAAGAAAGTTTGGAGGCCAGGAATTCGAGTACCCTCACCCACTGATAAAGGTATATAGCCCCTTCTTTAAACTTCTTTCCAAGTTTTTCAAAATTTGAGTTTACGAGGCTTCCCTAATATAATTGAGACAAACCTAAAAAGAAGGAGGAGATGTAATGGGCGCAAACTGGAAAGTCCACCTGACCTTTGCTTTTTTGTTCCTTTTTACTTCCTTAATTGCCGCCCCGGCTCAGGCTCAGGGAGCCGGCATAAGGGTGTTGGACGAAACCTTCTCCTACACCTTTGGAAAACAAGCCGTCTTTGAAATTGAGATCGAGGGCAATCTTAAGGAAGCAAACCTCTTCTACACGATCGAAGGGGAGCTTGGGCAAAACTTCCGAAGAGCACAAATCTCCGGAGGCAAGGCGACAGCTATCGTCTCCCTCACAACCGGTGAGATCCCGCCGGCTTCCCTGGTAACTTACTTCTGGCGCCTTGAAGATACTCGGGGGCAGCTCTTGCGAACGCGCGAGCAATCATTTAGGTACCTGGACCAAAGATTCGCTTGGAAGAGCAAAACCCGCGATGACGTGACCGTGTTTTGGTACGGTCGCGATAGTATTGGAAACCAAGCCCTTGATCAAGCAAAAAAATCTCTGGTCGTAATTGAGGACCTGCTTGGTTTCACCCAAATTCAGCCAATAAGAATCATTGCCTACCAAAACTGGTCGGACATGCGTCCTGCGGTAGTCGAGCGGTGGGGCGAACACCAGGTGGTAAGTCTCGGCGTTGCGATGAACGCTCAAACGGCTGTTTTCTTCCGGCACGCATCTTGGGAGAGAACTTTGACCCACGAGCTCGCGCACGTCTTAACGAGCCAGCTCATCGAGGGGCCCTATGACCGCCTCCCCTTCTGGCTAAGCGAGGGATTGGCAACATACACCGAGGATCAAACAAGATTGGGAACGCAAAATCCCTTATCCATTGGGCTTCTTTCCTCCGGACCTACCAGGCAGGAAGATATTGGCCCAGCTTACGCGCAGGCGCAAAGCTTGGTCACCTTCCTTGTCCAAGAGCAGGGAGGCAAGAAAAACGTCATTGAACTTTTGGCTACCATGTCCCAAGGAGAAACCCTCGACAACGCCTTAACCAGCGTCTACAGCTTCGACCGGTACGAGCTGGAGAGGAAATGGCAGGCCTGGCTTGGAAATCCCATCCCAGAAGAGCCGAAACCTCAACCGCAAGTACAGCTCGATCTAATACGCGTTGCGTTGGCTGCCGGTGTCTTTTCTGCACTTTGCCTTATGCTGTTTCTCATCCTTCTTCGCATCTTTTGGAGAAGGTTGGAGGAGTAACTCTACCCACCCGCATTCCGGATTGAATCGGATGCGGGTTTCTTTTTGCTTTGCTTTTTTAAGTATTTGACCTATAATTGTATTAACAACCTATAAAAGGAGAGAATCATGAATCCAAAAGATCCGGTCATCTTGGGGTCGATCGAAACCCAAATGATGGCGTCGATGCTCCACTTTGGAATCCAGTTTCTGGACCCAATATCGGACGTTGACAACACAAAGCTTGCAGATCTGCTTGCCAGCGATATGCAAAGAACCATTGGGTCTGGGGTCCCCGACCAAACAAAGGTCGATGCGATTCTAAAGGACTGGTTTGCCCGCGGGCGCATCTATGAGATGCTGCCTGAGGATGCAACCCAGCTTGAGACGGCTGACATCCCTACCTCCCAAGCGGCGCTTCTTCTTGAGCGCGTGCCAAGCGCTACGGCCGCTAAAGCGATCGAGGACTTACGCCTTAAGACAGCTACAAGGTTCTTTACCGATCATGGGAACAAGGACGCTTTCTGCCGACTGATGTGGATGTGGTTCCAATGGGGCCGCAGCTACCAAAAAGGCAACGAGCATCCGCCCACCACCCCTCTTTCCTAAAAGAGGGGTTCTTTTTTAGAGCTAATTTTCAGATGGTCACTCAGAAGGATGCGGCCCGTGACTGGGACGTTTCGGCGAAAACTGGTTTAGATCCTTCAAAAGCATCTCTGCGGCACGGATTAAATCAGCCTCGCCGATATCCTTTACCACCGGCATAACAACATCACGAACAAAGTGTTGGGAGTGCTCGGGGTTTGGTCCCCATTCTTTCCTAGCCGAAACATGCCAAGGGACGTCGGATGCCAAAACCACTAAATGCTGTTTTGAAAAGTCCTTTTTATAGACTTCACAAAAAACATCTCCAAAATTAATCCAGGAGGGGAGATTCCAATATGGATAAGGATTCTTCTCATCAGCCAAAGGTTCCCAAGAGGATGGTACGATAGCATCCAAACTTAAAGATTCGCCAAAGGTACCATCTTCCACAAACGCAAACTCAACGCCACTATTACCCTCGTAAAAAGATTTGAGCTCCTTACTCCCTTTCTTAAATTCGAAAAGCCCGTACTTTGAGCCCGCGTTTTCCAAATCCCTTGCCAAAACGGCGTCCCC
>JAUXIZ010000012.1 GCA_030620855.1 candidate division WWE3 bacterium | reverse complement strand
GGATGAGAAGGCACTGGTGAAAGCGCTAGAGAGCGGGACCATAAAAGGTGCCGCGCTTGACGTTTTTGAGGAGGAGCCTAAGCTTGCCCCTGGTTTGGCCAAGCTTTCAAACGTAGTTTTAACTCCGCACACCGCCTCGGCCACGGTCGAAGCGCGCGGGGCGATGTCTCGCCTGGCGGCACAGGCTATTCTGGACGTTTTGGACGGCAAGAATCCGGAAAACCTAGTCAACAAGGAACTTGCCGGAAAATGAGAAAACTCCTTTTACCTCTTGTATTAATTCTTGTTTTGGCCGCCGGCGGTTACTACCTTTGGATCTCAGGCGAGGAGCCCAAGCCAACCCCCATCGATGAAACTGCCGGAACGCAGGAGGCGGCTGTCGAGATTTCCGTGACGGTAAAGGAGTATTCTTGTACTCCCTCAAAAACCACCGTCGATGCGGGAAGCACAGTGCGCCTGACGTTGAAAAACTCCGGCAACGTTTCCCACAACCTTGTGATTGACGATTCGGACGTTGCAACCACTCTGGTTTCCCCAGGAGATTCAGAAACCATCGATTTTACCGTTCCGGATGAAGCCGGAACTTACGAGTTTTATTGTTCCGTCCCAGGGCATAAGGAAGCTGGGATGGAGGGGACCTTGGTGGTCGAATAAGCGTGGAAGTTCTTAACCCTAAGAAAGAAAAGATCATAAGCACCGTTCAATACGCAACCGGGTGGCTCTTGTTCATCCTTTTTATTTGGGGGTTTGTTCTGCCCTTTTTTATTGAAATGCCATCTTCCTCTGTTTTCTTTCCAACTTTTATGGTGACCTTCTTTACTCATGCGGCAGTTGGGATCAGATCTACGGCAATCCGATACCGTGTTTGGAGGCCTTGGGTGGACTTGGCATTTTTGGTCGTTTGGATTTTCTCCTGCAGCGTTTTTGTCTTGATCTACCTTTAAACTTCTTGTGATAAACTGGGCAATATGTCAAAGACCCGTTTCGATGTAGAACGATATCAACCTCTTTACACTCCGATCGCGATTTTATTGGGCGGTTTGGCCGTCGCCGTTGCGATATTTGTAACCGGCGGTTTGAACGGTTCTTCTAATGTGGCTGGGGAGACTGATCTTCCCACCGACTCCGGAGAACCACAGATTGTGGAAGTTTCGGTAGATGATGATCCTGTTTTTGGGAGCGCCGATGCCCCTGTGACCATGATCGAGTTTAGCGATTTCGAATGCCCTTTTTGCAAAAGCTTCTTCGAGGAAACTCTTTCTGAAATTAAAGAAGCGTATATTGACACCGGCAAGGTTAAGCTCGTTTACCGCGATCTTCCGCTCGACTTCCACGATCCGGCGGCAACCAACGATGCTATCGCCGCAAACTGCGCTCGCGAACAAGGTGGGGATGAGGTTTACTTTATGTACCACGACGAGATATTTGCTCGGACAAGAGGAAACGGCGAGGGTCTGGAAAGCGGCGTGGATCTGGAGATCGCGCAAGAACTGAATCTTGACGCCGGCAAGTTCGAAAGCTGCTTAAGCTCCGACAGTGCAAAAGAAGAGGTGGCAAGGGATCTGGCGGAGGCCGAATCCTTGGCCGGGCTTATCGGTGGAATAGGAACCCCTACCTTTTTCATTGGCAAATCCAGCGAGTCAGGGACCATTAAAGGGTGGCACATCGCTGGTGCTCAGCCTTTTACCTCTTTTCAGCAAGTGATCGATGACCTTCTAAGTGACTAAAATTCTCTTTGCTCTTAAACTTCTTTTCAAAAGTCCGGGATACCTATTATTGTCACTGACCATTGCTTTCCTTCTTTTTGTGGTTTATTTTGTCGTAAATGACCTCGCACTTTACCGCTCGGCGGCCTCAATCAGCGGTAGGTTGATATTCCTTTGGGAAGTTCTCACCAACCACGTTTCGACCGTCTGGTCTGCTGCCGGTGCTTACAATGTCTTGGCGGTTGGATTGGTTTCGTTTCTGAGCGGGATTAACCTGTCGCTTACTATTTTGAGGGTTAAAAGAACCGGTGTTTTTATCGGCCGGGCCAGTCTGCCCGGTTTTCTCGGAACTTTAGGAGGGGCGTTTGCGGCTTCTTGCTCGGCCTGCAGTACGGCTCTGATTTCCCTTTTGGGAATTTCGGGCAGCCTGGCAATTTTCCCTTTTGGCGGTCTTGAAATTTCGCTTTTAGCGATTATCCTCCTTTTAGTATCCCTTTACTATATTTCCAAGAGCTTTGCGGAGTTTGGCATTTTGCCGGTTTGATCGTCGTTTTACCCTGTTATCGTGCTAATATTACCCTCGAATGGATCCTGAAGAGAATGCCCAAGTAAACACTGAGCGCCAGACCGCCGTTTCGGCTTTAATCGATGCGTATTCCTACGATCACAAGCCGCAGCTTACGGATGGACCAAAGATAAAGGTCTCCGCCGCCGTTTCGACCCTTGCCTCAGCTTACGAAAAGTTTCGCCAGGCCATGGAGTACAACGAGCCCCACCTTTTGCGCCGCGCGGCCACGGATCGTATTTTGGCAAGGCGTTTGAGAGCAGAATCTAACTCTCTTTTAGTGGCCAAAGGTCTGGTAAATGAGCTTATCCGCGGCCGTTATCTCAAGAACGATCATTACCCGGAAAGTTTAATCGAGGTGGTGGGCAGCATTCTGGAGAAGTACCGTCTGATTCTGCACTATCGCGATATGTCCACGGCAAGTGATGATTTCCCGTGGGTTATTAGGTTGGCTTCGGCGGAGATAGAGGAGTTTTTGGTTTCCCCTTATATAGATGATGCGCTGGCCAACCTTATGCTTGCGAACATTAAAGATACGATTACTCTTTCCGATCCTAGCCTTGACGAGACACACCGGCTGATCCAGCTTCGCCTTGCCGTACACAAGAACCTCTTTAAGTTTGATAAAGCCATGCTGGAGTTTAATGTCTTTGAGCTTTTTTACCCTTATTGGAAGCAGCACGGTCATGATCACGTCAAAGAGGTAGCTTCCGGCCTGCCGCAACTTAAATCCGCGATGGACAAGATTATTAGCTATCCGCTGGGCGGTTCGCTCACGGCCATGGCCCGCCGCTATACGTCCCCTTTTTCTCTTCTTAAAGACTCGCTAGAGCGCGAGGGCACTGCCATATTATCTGATAAGGAACTCTTCGCTCGATCCATTTCTTCCTCATACGCCAAACGGGTTGCCAGGGAGCGGAAACGTCTCACCACCACTGCAACCCGTGCCCTTATCTATATATTTTTGACCAAAGCCGTGCTTTCTTTTGCTTTTGAGCTTCCGGCCGAAAGTTTAATCTACGGTGCGGTTAAGAGAGTTCCTTTTTTGGTTAACTTCCTTCTCCCTCCGTTTCTGCTTTTTCTTTTGACGCTTTCGATATCGCCTCCCGGGAAAAGCAACGAGGGGCGGGTCATATCGGCTGCTAAAGAGGCCGTCTTTGGTGAAGGTAAAGCGTTCTCCGATAAAAATAGGGTCGAGGTTAAAAAGCGGGGCTCCAGCACTTCGTTTACACTTTTTTCCATCTATCTTCTTACCTTTGTCTTGATCTTTGGCGGGATTTCTTATCTCTTAAACTACTTTGGTTTTACTCCTTTTGCAATCGCACTTTTCCTCTTTTATACTTCCGTTGTTACTTACTTTGGGGTAAAGGTTAGGGAGTCCTCTAAAGAGCTTGTTATGGCCGGCGGCAAGGAGACCGTCGGTTCGGTTACCTTTGACTTTTTTGCCTTGCCGTTTTTGCGGTTGGGGAGTTTTGTCTCTGCCGGTCTTGCCCGGTTTAACGTTTTAGTTCTTTTTATATCTTTAATGGTTGAGGCGCCAATTCAGGTCCTTCTCGAATTCTTGGAGGAGTGGATCCACTTTGCCAAGGAGAAGAAGGAAGAGGTCTATTAAAACAGTAGTTAGTCTAGTGATCTTGTGATCACGTCCTTGCTACTATTAGCTTGATGCTTTTAACCGTCTTAGGCGCCGCGTTTCTTGCTTCCATTGCCGATCTTTCCGGCCTTTTTCTGTTCTGGAAAAAGGGTTGGGCAAAGAAATATTCAAATCTTTTAGTCTCCTTTGCCGCCGGAGCGCTTTTGGCCGCTGCGTTTTTGGAACTTTTACCTGAAGCTATTAAAAATGGTGGCAGCTTGTCCACCGTTCTTTTGGGAATAATATTCTTTTATCTTATTGAGAGGGTTATCTTTCTCTACCATTGTCATGATGGTAAGTGCACTATCCATACTTTTTCTTGGGTGATGCTAATTGGTAATACCTTGCATGACTTTGTGGATGGAGTAATTATCGCCCTGGCCTTTATAGTCGATCCGGGGTTTGGGATGGTGACCGCGCTTGCAGTTATCGCCCACGAATTCCCTGCCGGAATAGGGGAGTTTGGCGTTTTGATCCACGGAGGTTTTGGGGAGATGCGGGCTTTATTTTACACGGTCTTAACGATTCTAGCCACACCGCTTTGGGCACTGACGGCTTGGCTTTTAGCTTCTCAGATTGAACCGGTTACCGGTACTCTCCTGGCTTTGGCTGCAGGAGGTTTTATATACATTGCCGCAGTAGATCTGATCCCCGAAACGCACCAAGAGTTCGATCGGCGGCGTTCTATTATGCAAGGAGTACTTCTAATTTTAGGTATTTTGGTTATCGATGTTGTCGGGAAACTTTTAGGTCGCTGATGGCTGAGGATAAGGTTTACGACTGGGAATAAAAAGATGTTTTTTCTTGCTAAGAAGAACTTATTTTCGGAAAAGTTTAGATTTCTCTTATCAGTAGGCGGGGTCGCTTTTTCGGTTCTTTTGATTGTTGTTAACTTAAGTTTTTATAATGGCGTTAAGGAGAAAGTGGGGCTATATGTGGAGGAAATTGATGCAGATCTTTGGGTGGTTCAGGAAGGAACGAGGGATTTCTTTTTTTCCACTTCTCTTTTCCCATCCGAGCTTAAGGCTGAGATTGAAGATATTGAGGGAGTTACCAAAGTAGACCCCATTCTAGCCCGGTTGAGCGAGTCTAAAGTTCGTGGGGAAACTGTTTATACTCTTATCTTCGGTTCTGAACCAGGTGGTGCGGGTGGCCCTTCTAATATAGTTGATGGTGTTTCTGTCTCTGGCGATGCTGAGATTGTTCTTGATCGAGTTTACACCAACAAGTTGGGGTTGGAGGTTGGGGACAAAGTTTCACTTGGCGATAAGGAGTTTGAAGTAGTTGGGATATCCGAAGGCGGTAACTTGGTTACCTTCCAACTGTCGTTTATAACCTTTTCTGAAGCAAAGGAGCTTTTCAAAACTCCTGACTTTACAAACTTCTTTCTAGTCGCTGTAGAAGGCGATCCTGGGACGGTAGGGGAGAAGATTGAAGAGGAGATTGAGGATGTACGGGCTTTTCCCAAGGAAGATTTTGCTAAAAACAACCGAAAGGTTGTCGAAGATGGGATGCTTCCTTTTATTTCGGTTTTGATTTTTGTCTCCTTTCTGGTAGGGGTTATAGTTATAGGATTGACAACCTATACTGACGTTTTGGAACGCTTGCGGGAGTACGGTATTCTCAAGGCTATCGGTGCAAGCAATGTAACCGTTTACAAGATTGTTTTCCAACAAAGCCTTTTGACCAGTGTTGTTGGTTTTATATTAGGTGTTCCACTTGCCTATCTTGTCAATTACACAGCTTCCTATATTGTTCCAGAGTTTGTAACGGTTATACGTTGGGAAGATCTCCTGGTAATTTTTGCGGTAACCATAGGTATGGGTTTTATATCCTCGTTTGTGCCAGTGAGAAAGTTGGCTTCTTTGGATCCGGTTGACACCTTCAAATGAACAAGATGACGGAAGTTTTAAAACTTGAACAAGTAAGCAAAGTTTACGGCAAAGGACATACAAAGGTGCAGGCTCTGACTAATGTAAATCTCAGTATTTATGCTAAGGAGGTTGTTTTGATTATGGGGCCTTCCGGATCCGGCAAAACAACTTTACTTTCAATTGCGGGGGCGTTGATGAAGCCAACCAGTGGGAGGGTTTTTGTAGATGAGCTGGATATAACCAAGCTTTCTGAGCGTAGATTGCCGCAAGTTAGAAGGGAGCACATTGGTTTCATTTTTCAACACTTTAATCTGTTGTCTAATCTTTCGGCTTGGGAGAACGTAATGGTTCCTCGGCTTTTGGCTGGCGAGGAGCGTAAAGAATCGGAGGAGATCGCCTTGAAGCTTATCGGAGAGCTTGGTTTAGGGAGGAGGAAGTTGCACAAGCCATTCCAATTGTCTGGAGGGGAGCAGCAGCGGGTTGCAATTGCCCGATCCCTGATTAACAACCCTAAAGTTGTTTTGGCGGATGAGCCGACGGGAAATTTGGATTCCAAAATTGGCCAAAAAGTGGTGGAGAGATTGATCCGCGTTGTAGAAGACCACGGTGGAAGTGTCGTGATTGTTTCTCACGATGAGAAACTTGCTGATGTGGTAGACAGGGTTTTTTGGTTGGAGGATGGGAAGCTTTCTCAACGAAAGTAGTTTTGTCTAGAGCCATACTCTAAACTCCCGACTGAAGTTAGTTCGGTATACTATTAATTAGCTAAGTCGCCTGAGGCGACCGCCTAATACTATTTATGTTTAAGTTCGCGATTCTTTCTGCATTCCGGCGAAAAACAGTTTCGGTTTTGGCCATCATTGGGGTGGGGCTTGGCTCGGGGCTTTTGGTGGTTCTCCTTTCTTTATCCGGCGGGATTGAGTCTCGGTTCAATACAACCTTCCAGAGTCTTTCCGGCACTATCTCCGTTTCTTCTGAAGGCGGTAGTCTGTTTGGCAGATTTTTAGGGACGACCGGCGATCCTATTCCTAAATCCTACGCGGATAAGATCGAAGGTTTGGAAGGTATTGATTCGGCGGCTTCTTTTGTTTCTGCGCCGGTTCGGTCTGATAAGTTTGGGCCTTTAAGGAGCTTTGGGGTCGGATTGACTGGAGTCATTGTGGACGGAGAGATTTTTGGAAACCCTAATCAAAACATAGTTGAGGGCCGCAGTTTTGAAAATGATAACGAGGTTATTGCCGGCTCTGAGATATTTGATGTTTCCAGGTTTGCCGATTTTGATCTGAAGGTCGGAGATAAGATCGCGGTTCCAATTGGTTCGACCAGAGAGACTTTAGATCTCGAGCTGGTGGGGATTTTTAAGACTGGCGAACCCACCAACGACAACGGGCTTTTTGCAAACGAGAAGACCGCCCGCGATCTTGCCGATCTCAAAGAAAATCAAATTAGCGGCATCTTGGTAAGGGTTTCTAATCCAGAGGAGGTTAACGATATTGCAAATAGTATAGAGGAGTTTTTTAAGGAGTCTGATTCTCCGGTTTCCGCATCCGTTCCGGCGAACATCTTTGAGAGTTTAAGCTCGTTCTTGGATGTTTTCAATCTCTTCCTTTTGAGCATTTCCTTAGTAGCCGCGGCGGCGGGCGGCACGGCGGTTATGGTAGTGATGCTTCTGACGGTTTTTGAGCGCCGTCAGGAATTTGGGATTTTGAAGGCCGGCGGATGGAGCAACCGGAACGTGATTGTATCGGTTGTGATTACTTCTTTGACACTCTCTATATTGGGCGCCGGGTTTGGGCTTCTGGTTGGCAGTGGAGCAGCTTTGGGTTTGCAAAAACTTGCCGGTGCCGTTTCGGATCGTCAATTTATTGCTTTTACTTGGGATATTTTTGCTTGGGCCGCCGGGGTGGGAATTGTGACGGGACTTCTGGGTGGAATAATTCCGGCCGTCTCTGCGGCGAGAGTTTCTCCAATAAAGACTTTGAGGGGAGAATAGGTACAATGTCGGAAATAGCGAAGTTGGATAAAGTATCAAAAATATACAAGTTGGGTGAGACCGAGATCGCCGCCTTGGATAAAGTGACTCTTTCGATCGCCCGCGGCGAAGCGATTTCTATCATGGGGCCTTCCGGATCGGGCAAGACGACGCTTCTTAACATGTTGGGCGCTTTGGGAAAACCCACCTCGGGTGAGATTTTTATTGATGGGGTGAAGATTAGCGAGGTTCCCGAAAGGAATCTTTACCGGATAAGGAGGGAGAAAATCGGCTTTGTTTTCCAAAACTACTATCTTGTACCCACCCTTACGGCGATCGAAAACGTTTTGATTCCCACTATTCCGATGGGGCAAGACAGTTATCGTGAGCGGGCTCGTTACCTTCTCAACCAAGTCGGGTTGGAAGAGAGGATATATCATCGTCCATTTCAGCTTTCCGGGGGAGAGCAGCAACGGGTGGCGATTGCCCGGGCGCTGATAAACGATCCCAAAATAGTTTTGGCGGATGAGCCAACCGGGAATTTGGATTCCAAAACAGGGGATGAAATCATCAAACTTTTGACGACTCTTAATAAGGAAAAAGACGTGACTTTAATCAGCGTAACCCATGATGAGCGGATTGCCAAAATCGCGGATCGCACCGTTGATATTTTGGATGGAAAGATACGCGACTGATGTAGAACGTGATCTTGTGATCACTAGCTATAAACTGTCTTTGCTGGTTTATAGTAATCTTAAGAAGTCCGAATGATTGCCAACTCTGAACAGAAAACTAAGAGAAGCAGGACCGGCATTCTGATCGCCGCTTTATCAATTTTGGGGATGGTCGTGATGGCTTATCTCGCCTACCTTAAGTTTACGGAAGGAGCGTCCTCTTTCTGCGACCTTTCCGAAGGTCTCTCTTGCTCAGCGGTCAATCAGAGCATTTACTCGGAGATTTTTGGAATTCCCGTTGCGATTCTGGGGTTTTCGTACTTTGCTTTGGTCTTGGGACTTGTTTTAAGCGGAGCCGCAGGCGCTCTTACCTATCCCCTAATTCTCTTTTCGACGATTGCTTCTTTTGTTTTTTCTCTTTACTTGACCTACGCGGAGATTTTCATTCTTGAGACCATTTGCATTTTCTGCGAGTTTTCTAAAGTTTTGATGCTGTTTATTGGGGCGGCTGCGTTGCGGCATATTCGTTTGGAAAAGATAGAGTTTAAAACCTCCTGGTTGTGGGGAGCTCTTCTGATCGGGGTCTTAGGAATCGGTACGATGTATATCACTCAAAGAAGTACCACTCCCAGCAAGAACTACGACGCTTTTGCCCAGTGCTTGACAGAAGAAGGATGGGCGATGTACGGAACCTATTGGTGCCCCAACTGTATTCGGCAGAAGCGCTTGTTCGGAGACTCTTTCGCTTACGTTGAGGAGGTCGAGTGCGACCCTCGCGGGGATAACCCTCAGACCGACCGGTGCCTAGTGCGCAACATTGAGAAGACCCCTACCTGGATTAGAGAAAGTACTGATAACGAAACTGAGTTTGAACGCCATATCGGAGTGCAGTCTATGGATCGCCTTTCGGAGATTTCCGGCTGTCCATTGGAGCCAACGGAATAAGATGCCAACGGAATTGACTTTACCCATCGTCATAGCTGCTGCCGCAGTCGACAGTATCAACCCTTGCGTTTTTGGGGTGCTTATCTTCCTGATTGCTTATATGACCAAGATTTTCAAAAGTCCGCGAAGAATACTGATCGGGGGGCTGGTTTATTCTTTGGCGGTTTACTTGACTTATTTGGCCTTGGGGTTTGGGATTATCCAGTTGACAATTTCAATTGGTATCTCCAACTTCTTTTACTGGTTGGCGGCCTCGGTTGCCATTCTGGCAGGTCTTTTAGAACTCAAGGACTTTTTCTGGTACGGCAAGGGTTTTTCTCTACAGCTTATTCCCGGTGGTGCCAAGAGAATTAAACTCTACACTTCCCAAATTGAAAAGGTTGAGAAAAAACACCCCGCTCTTAGTATGGCGATCGCGGCTTTCTTGGGAGTTTTTGTGGTCTTTGTCGAGCTTCCCTGCACCGGAGCACCTTACTTTGCCATCTTGGCGCTTCTGGCTAAAGGAACGTACGCAACTGCGGTACCTTATCTTCTTCTTTACAACTTGGTCTTTGTATTTCCCCTACTTGTCATGAGTGGGTTGGTCTACTCTGGTGTTTCTTCGGAAGCTTTGGAAAGTTGGCGAAAGAGACATCGCGCCCTTCTCAGGGGAGTGATCGGGGTTTTCCTCCTCGCCTTGGGTATTTATATGATCTACTCGATTCGAGCTACTTTTTAAAAGCTAGCGATCGCCAGATCGTGTCCTTTCTAGATTATCTTCTCTGACTGGGGTAAAAAAAAGAAGGTGCCTTTGATTGCTCAAAAGCACCTTTTTACGGGTTTTCTACATTACCGCGGAGGCAACGGGTACAGCGGAAGGCTGTTCAGGTCACCACCGTCCCAAGTCATGAGGGCTTGGTAGCCGTTGGCGCGAAGCGCGTACGCCCACTCCAAAGACGCCGTTCCTCTGTGCTCTTCGTCCGGGAAGAACCCGTTGTCGAGCAGGAACTGAGCCCAGTCGGATACCGTATGACCCGGAAGCCACACTGCGTACCCCACACCATCCACCAGCCGAGTGTCGCACCAGCTGGGGAAGATCGAGCAAGCGCTGTACTTGTGTAGAGCGCGCTCGCTGTCTTGAACGTGATCGCGGAAGCGATCCCCGTACCCGTCCGGACCCCAGAGAATGAAGTCGCCTTCACCCTTCGGATCGCGGAAGAACGAGACGTAACAAACGTCCCCGTTGGCGGTAACGACCTCCTGGAGGGGAGTCGTTGCACCGCTTTGAGTGAAAAAGCTCTCGATGCTAGTCCAGAGCTTCACCCACGGGTTGAGAGTCTTGTACCAGTTGCAGGGGTTTTCGGGATCACAAGGAACATCAGAGAACCAAGCGATGCCCATGGATTCGCCCTTCGTTTCGCGAATGGGCGCTCCGCAGGTCGGGCACTTGGGAAGGTCTGGCGGTTCACACTCGTTGAGATCAAACTCGCCGGAGTCCTGGCCCTCAAGCTCGGAGCCCTCGCCTGCTTCCGCGGTCCACTCGTAGTGGCCGTCGAAAAGTTCCAGGGTGGCCGTTTCGGTTAGCTTCAGCTCGAAACCGTCAGGTCCCGTGAGAGTAACCGTAACGTTGCCCGAGAGAGTGAAGGTGACCTCGGTGTTCGAGGTTTCTTCTCCAAACTCGCAGACTCCAAAGGTTACAGCAACCGATACGACTCCTGGTTCACAGGAGGCAACGGCAAACTCGCCTTCGGAGGGCCCTACAATGTAGTAACCTTCGTCCGCTACGGCCTGCCAGTAGTAGTAGCCGGGCGGGAGCGCAAAGCTCGTGGACTCGTCGAACGCGACGACCCCGGCTTCGCCAGCCAAAATCACGCTTATGCCTTCACCCAGGGTGAAGGATACGATCGTGGTAGATTCCTCACCGTCCCACTCACAGGTTCCGATGCTGATCTCCACCGAGGCGGGAATCTGCGAACAATCCAGAACCGTGAAGCTTCCTTCTCCAGAACCCTCGTATCCCTCATCGGCTTCCCAGCTGTAGCTGTAGAAGCCCGGAGAAAGAGCCAGGGTAGTTGAAGAAGTGAGAACGTAAGGTCC
>JAUXIZ010000005.1 GCA_030620855.1 candidate division WWE3 bacterium | reverse complement strand
TCCCGTGAGCAGTTTGAGATTCTGACCCACAAGCGCCTTATTGATATTGAGGAACCTACTCCCAAAACTTTAGATGAACTTAGTAACCTTGACCTTCCCGCCGGGGTTGGAGTCGAGGTGAAGATGTGAGAACCTCTCGCTTCGCTCAAGAACCTTGTCCGCCTCTGGCGGATAAGAATCTGCCCTTTGGGCAAGACTTTAAGCAGCAAGTATTACGGGCCTGCTGATCCCCAAGCGCTAGTGTCGCCGGACTCAAAACCGTCCGTGAAGATGCTGGTATCTGAAGGCCAATCCTCCTGCGCGAATACCTCGACTGTCACTGGTACCCTAAATTCGAATGGCTCGTTACTGTCTGGCATTAGATATGGGTCTCCATCCGAACCAAACAAGATAAGAGTGAAAAACGCCTCGAGCGTTTGCGCCCCGGTAAAGAGGGTTGGAATGTCTCCGTTGAAGCTCGGAAAGAAAGGGGTTGAATAGGTACCGGCCGGCGGCTGCGACACGCCCTCCGGCAGGTTCAGTTGCGCAAACGGGTAAAGCGGAATAGGATCAGACGGGACATCAAACCAAGGATCATCCGGATCTTGAACCTCTATCCACCCGCCTCCAAGCTCATCCGGGACTTGAAGGATCACCGGCGGCCAGTAATCCGGAAGAGGGCTGGCCGGGTGGCCGATACCGTGGAACTTCACGAGTGAATCGATCGTAATCCACGCGTCCGTGGGCGGGTCGTAACCTAGAAGACCAACCTCCGTACCGGTCGTGCCGGACCCGTCTCCCGTCTCCTCCCCGCCTTTACCGAGAAATAAAATACCGCCGAGTACAATGAATACGATAACCCCGATAAGGAGCCAGTTCCTAAACATCTTTTTAGTAATCAAGTTCAAAACACTCATTATTTCCTTTTTTCCTTAATAATATAGGCTGGAAGCTTTCCGCCAGTCATAAGCCAAAAAGCTACCCCGAGCCCTAAGAAAAGAGCGGTCATAAAGATATAGCCAACTAAACCCAGTTCTCCTTTGGTGTTTGGATCGAAGAATTCAAGATAGGTGAAAAGTATCCACATACCTCCAAAAAGCGGAACGAACAGCCATCTCTGCCATTTAGGGATAAAAACCTCTCTCATCGACATTAATACTACTTTAGCAAAATAAAGCTAGATTCGTGAAGCGAGATGACCTTTAGCAAGTTTGCAATCCCACTCCTGTTTTTGCTAGTTTGAAATTGCTGCCTCTAAGGGAGTGTAATTCTCCCACCTGCCATGCAAACCCTGCCAAAGGTTGCAATAATTTTGGCACTGCCCCTAATCTTTTTTGCGACATCCTCGTTCGCTGTGCTTTTTTCTGCCTCGGGAGCCCTTATCGCCTCATCTGCCGACGATCCTATTTCTGCACCATCTTCCAGTTCTGCGCTTTTTGGCAGTTTGCCTCCGGAGGGAGTTGTGCTGGGAGAAACCACCGTCTCGGAAAAAGCCCGTCCGATTATCCTCAAGAAGTTTTTAGAGTCTTATCACTCGCCGTTGGCCAAATACTCCGATTACATCCTTTCTGTATCGGCGGAGTATGATCTGGACTGGCGGATTTTGACCGCGATTGCGGGGGCCGAGTCCACTTTTGGCCGCAATATTCCCGATAACTGCTACAACGCTTGGGGTTGGGGGATTCACTCGCGCGGAACGCTCTGCTTTGGCTCTTGGAAGGAAGGAATCAGGACTGTAGCACGCGGTCTTAAGGAGAAATTTTTGGACGACGGGCTAAACACGATCGATGAGATTATGGCCCGATATGCTCCCGTATCTTTGGCAAACGGCGGCAGCTGGGCCCAGGCTGTGACCTACTTTATGGACCAGCTCGAGCACGCCGAATATTACAAGTAATACCTGTTGAACTTCTTGTCCCTCTCTGTTATCATCTTAACGGTGATGTTTAAGCGTCTAACCTTCGAAAGATTAACGAAGGATAAACCATAGGTTTGTCTTGCCCAACCCAGTGGGATTTAAAACCGCTTAAACGGCGGTTTTTTATTTTTGACCATGAAACAGGTTAAAGCGCAAAAAGTAGAGATGAGTCAGATATTCCGGGAAGACGGAAGAGTTGTTCCTGTAACTTTGGTTAAGTTTGAGAAGCTGCCAGGGGATTTGAAACCTGGTTCTGCCGTCGAGGTTATCGGCACATCCAAAGGCAAGGGCTTTGCCGGCGTTATGAAGCGTCACGGTTTTGCCGGCGGTCCGGCAACCCATGGCCAGTCCGACCGAGCACGTGCTCCCGGATCCATCGGGGGCGGAACTACTCCTGGGCGGGTTTACAGAGGCAAAAAGATGCCTGGGCGCATGGGTAGCGAGCGCGTAACCGTTAAAGGACTTTCCGTAGTTGAGGTTGACGAGGAAAGGAAAATTGCCAAAATTTCCGGGTCTATTCCTGGGCCAAGGAAAGCTAAGCTTCTAGTTCGGTACGAACCAGCGGAGATTGCAAGTCAGGAACCGGGAAACGGGAGCGAGGAGGCGCCGCAAGGCTCAGAAACTCCTGATACCAAAGAAACAGCTAAGGAGGAACAGAAGGATGAAAGTTAACGTTTATAGCGGAAAAGGTATAAAACTGCAAAGCAAGGCAGATCTGCCAAAGGAGATTTTTGGCATTAAACCTAATCGGACGGCGCTTCGCCAGTATATTCATGTTTATCAAACTAGCCAGAGGTTAGGCACTGTAGCAGTAAAGACAAGGGCAGAGGTTTCCGGCGGTGGCAGAAAGCCCTGGAGGCAAAAAGGCACGGGGAGAGCCCGCCACGGCTCAATCCGCTCGCCAATTTGGGTCGGTGGCGGAGTTGCTCACGGGCCTAAGCCTCGTGAGTTTGCCGTTTCAATCCCTAAGAAAGTTAGAGATTTAGCCCTAAAGTCAGCGCTTTCCCGAAAATCTGGATCGGGTAAAGTGTATGTTTTGGACAAGTTTTCTCCCAAAAAGCCCAAAACTTCTTTGGCCGCTTCCCTCATCAAAAAATTAGGGTTGCGTAAGCCTCTTATAGTTGCCGCAAAGTCCGATGAGACGCTTGTTAAGTCCTTTAGGAATATCCCGGGGGTCAAGGTTCAAACGTCCCAAATTCTAAATCCTTACGATGTGGTTGAGGCTGGAGAGATAGTTTTTCTGCAGGAAGGCCTGGGAGCCGTAAAGGACCGCCTGGGTGTTAAAAGCCCGGCGAAGAAAAAGCCTGCGGTTAAGAAACCAACTCCGGTTAAGAAAAAACCGTCCGCCACCGCCGGGAAAAAGAAGACGGCGGCAAAAAGGAGTAAGAAATGAACATATACCAAGTAATTAAAAAGCCTGTTATAACGGAAAAAAGCCACCAGCTTGCGGGGGAAGACAAGTACGTTTTCAAGGTTGCCAGAGAGGCAACCAAAGAAGAAGTGGCAAAAGCGGTCGAAACTCTTTATAAAGGGGTTAAAGTAGCTAAGGTAGCGATTGTAAACCTGCCGGGCAAATCGGTTCGCTGGACGCGCCGCGGTGCGCGCCCGGTCGAGGGAAGGCGCAAGGATGCGAAAAAAGCAATTGCGACCCTATCTAAGGGAAAGATTGATCTTTTTACGAAGAAATAAGATGGTAAAAGCAAAACGGCTTAAAAAAGGAATAAAGCGCCATGTCGGAAGAAGCAAAGGACGCGTAACTACCCGCCACAAAGGAGGCGGGGCAAAGCGGCTTTACCGGTACGTGGATTTTAAGCGCGACAAGCGCGGTATTTCCGCCCGGGTGGAGGCAGTTGAGTACGATCCAAACCGCTCAGCAAACCTGGCTTTACTTGTTTATGAAGACGGAGAGCGCCGCTATATTATCTTGCCGCAGGGGTTGAAGGTTGGAGCCAAAGTAATTGCGGGGGAGGATGTGCCTGTTAAACTGGGCAATGCTCTACCTCTCCAAAAAATTTCGGTTGGTACGGAAGTGCATAATGTCGAACTCACTGCCGATCGCGGTGGTCAGATGGTCAGAGCTGCCGGCTCTGCCGCAACCGTCACTGCAAAAGAGGGCGGCTACATCCACCTCAAGATGCCTTCCGGCGAGGTTAGGAAAGTTAGGGAGGAGAATTGGGCTACGGTTGGCAGGGTTGCAGGCGCAGAACGTAAACTTCGCAAGATTGGAAAGGCCGGTATCAAAAGGCATATGGGAGTACGACCGACTGTTCGCGGTGTCGCCCAGCATCCCGGCTCACACCCGCACGGCGGTGGTGAGGGAAGAAGCGGAATCGGCATGCCTTCTCCAAAATCTCCTTGGGGCAAGAAGACTTTAGGTAAAAAGACCAGAAGAAGAGTTCACACGGATAAATATATTGTTAAAGACAGGAGGAAGAAATAATGGCAAGATCTAGCAAAAAAGGACCGTTTACTGATCCAAAACTCATGAAAAAGGTGGAACGCGCTAAGGAGTCCGGCGATACTACACCTATTAAAACTTGGTCCCGAGCGTCGCAAATTTCTCCGGAAATGGTGGGTCTTACGATTGCCGTTCACAATGGCCGCGAGCATATCCCGGTAAAAATTACCGAGTCGATGGTCGGCCACCGTTTGGGAGAGTTTTCCCCGACCAGAAGGTTTAGAAAACACGGTACGAAGGGTGTGAAGTCGTCTTCCTCAGAGGGTAGGGTATGATGGGAAATTTAAAGTTAAAAGCTAAAAGTCAAAAGGTAGAAACAAAAGCTCGAGCCCGTGGGCGCTACCTTAAGATTCCACCCACAAAAGTGAGGGATATCTTGGATCTTATCCGTGGAGAAAGTCTGGAGGAAGCGGAAAGAATTCTCAAGTTCAGCGGGCGAAAAGGCGCCCGAGCAGCGCTTAAGGTGCTTCGATCGGCCCAAGCAAACGCCGGGGTAGGATCTAATAAAGAAGGGTGGGTAGTCACGGAGGCGGTTGCCGATAAAGGGCCCCGCTTTAGAAGAAGGATTGATCCCAAGCCGCGCGGTTCCGCCGGTTTAATAAC
Source organism: candidate division WWE3 bacterium (assembly GCA_030620855.1). GTDB lineage: Bacteria > Patescibacteriota > WWE3 > 9FT-COMBO-53-11 > 9FT-COMBO-53-11 > JAUXIZ01. The sequence continues at coordinate 13,414 of JAUXIZ010000005.1, read as the reverse complement.
GACATATTCCACGCACCTTACGGTAGGCGTCGGTTCCGCCGGCTCGGAACCCGCTAAAAAAGAAGAACTTGTAAAGAAGGACACCGCCCGCAAAAAGGAGGTAAAAAATGCCGCGTAAAGTGAGTCCGAGATCTTTAAGAACAGGCAAATTTCTACCTTGGAATTCCCGCTGGTTTAGCGATAAGGACTACGCAAAAACCGTTGCAGAGGATGCAAAGATCAGGCGCTTTCTTAAAGATAAGCTGTCGCAAGCCGGATTGGCGAAAATAGAGATTGAGCGCTCTGGGACAAAAGTTAAAGTTATCATCATGGTTTCCAAGCCCGGTTTGGTTATCGGACGGGGCGGTGGGGGAATAGAGGTTTTGCGGGACGACTTACACGAAATGATAAGCGGGGAATTTGAGCTTGATGTTCAGGCGGTAAAAGAACCCTCGCTTTCTGCCCCGATTTTGGCGGACAGAGTCAAATTTATCATGGGAAGAAGAGGCCGCAGATATAGGTACACCCTTAATGAAATAGCGAATGAGGCAATGGCCCGCGGTGCAAAAGGCGTTAGGATTGAGATTTCCGGCCGATTGGGCGGAGCAGAGATTTCGCGGCGAGAACACTACGAGAGGGGCTCGGTTCCTCACTCGACTTTGCGGGCCGATATAGACTTTGCAATCGCCACTGCCCATACTCGCTATGGAACAATCGGGGTTAAGGTTTGGGTTCACAGGGGGGAGATTGAGCAATAATATGCTTTTGCCAAAAAAGACAAAATTTAGAAAAGCTTTCCGGGGATCTCCTAAAGGCAAAGCTCATCGGGGCAGCCGGCTTTCGTTTGGCGATTGGGGAATACAGGCTTTGGAGGCTGGTCAGTTGACCTCGCGCCAAATAGAAGCGGCCCGAAAAGCAATCCGCCACTACACGGAACGGGGGGGCAAGCTTTGGATTAGAATTTTCCCCGACAAACCCATATCCAAAAAACCGGCCGAGATCAGAATGGGCGGCGGAAAATCTCCGGTTGACCACTACGCGGCCGTTATAAAACCGGCCCGGATCTTGTTTGAGATTTCTGGAGTTACGGAGGAAGTAGCCAAAGAAGCTTTAACCAGAGCTTCTGCGAAGCTGCCGATGAAGGTTCAGATTATTAAAAAATAAAAATGGAAGCAAAAGGTTTTAGGAAAAAGGAAAAGAAAGAACTGGTAAAGATGCTTGCCGACATCCGGGGTGAGCTTGCTGAATTCAGATCCTCCCGGGCGCTTGGATCTTTGCCTGATGGGTCCCAGATGCGCAAAAAGCGCCAGGATATTGCCAGGATAAAGACGGTTCTTAAAGAAAAGGAGATTATAGGGGAAGTTGTATCAAAGGAGGAGAAGAAGGAGTAGTTTATGCCTAAAAAGCGTTTGGCCGGAACAATTAAATCGGTGGCAGCCGACAAAACGGTCCGTGTTGAGGTAGTGAGCGTTTTCCACCACCATCGATACAAGAAAAGAATGCAGGCTGCCAAAAGTTACCTAGCTCATTTTGAGGGGGATGCGGCTTTGGGGCAGGGAGTTGTGATCGAGGAAACGCGTCCTATTTCAAAGAGGAAAAAGTGGGTAGTTGTTGAGATTGACGGTAAAAAGGTTGGAGATTCGAAAGATTCTGAGGTGGAAAGCGGTCAAAAGCCCGCCCCACCCGCAAAAAAGGCCGTCAAGAAAAGTCCCAAACGGACTGCCGAAAAGGCTAAAAAGAAAGGAGCCAAAAAATGATTCAGAAAGAATCAATACTGGTCGCGGCCGACAACTCGGGGGCAAAGAAGCTAAGGGTAATTGGCATTCCTCAGAAAGGACGGGCTAGGATCGCGGTTATCGGGGATGTTGTTACCGTTGCGATAAGAGGAGCGGATCCTAACGGGTTGGTAAAAGATCACGCCATCGAAAGGGCGGTTATGGTGCGGACAAGAAAGGAAGTGGGGCGTCCGGACGGATCGTATGTCCGGTTTGGAGACAATGCCGCGGTTGTTATTGATAAGCAGCGCAACCCTAAAGGCAGCCGAGTTTTTGGGCCGATTGCTCGAGAGGTTAAAGAGCGGGGCTTTAAAAAGATAGCTTCGTTAGCAAAGGAGATTTATTAACAATGGTAAAAATGAAGATTAAAAAAGGCGATAAAGTAAGAGTCCTCTCCGGAAAGGATAAAGGCCGGGAAGGGGAGGTAATCAGCGTCAACCCAAGGCTTGGTAAAGTGGTGGTTTCCGGAATAAATATGGTCAAGTCCTTCAGGAAAAAAACGCAGGAGGAAGAAGGAGGAATTATCGAGGCGGAAGCACCGCTTACCGTTTCCAAGGCCGCCTTGATATGTCCAAAGTGCAAAAAAGCTGTCAGAGTAGGAAAAGGCCGGGTTTGCAGAAGCTGCGGAGCAAATATTTAAAAAATGCTTAAAGAGATTTATCAAAAAGAAATAGCCCCAAAGCTAAAAGACGAGCTTGGAAAAGGGAACGTCTCCGGCGTCCCTACCCTTAAAAAGATCGTTGTTAACATAGGTGTGGGCGAGTTTAAAGACAACGAAGCTGAACTGGAAAAGGTGCAGGAAGAGATGGCCCGGATTTTGGGACAGAAACCGACTTTCCGTTCTGCTAAGCGTGCGGTTGCCTCCTTCAGCATTAGAGCGGGGGATGTGGTTGGAATTGCGGCTACCCTTCGAGGGCGCAAGATGTGGGACTTTTTCGAAAAGTTGGTTAAGATTGTACTACCAAGAACCCGAGACTTTAGAGGCATACCGAGAAAGAGCCTGGACGGCAAGGGAAACTTAACCATCGCGATTGAGGAACACACGTCTTTCCCGGAGATTGATCCGCACAAGGTGGACAGAACTCGAGGTTTGGAGATTACGGTAGTTACGACCGCCGGCGACGACGAAAAAGCATTCAGGGTTTTGAAGGAGCTTGGGATGCCTTTTAAGGACTAAAAATGGCAAGGAAAAGCTGGATCGAAAGACATAAAAAAGAACCAAAGTTTAAAGTACGAAAGTATAGTCGCTGCTCCATTTGCAGCCGTTCTAAAGGTTACCTTAGAAAGTTTGGGATGTGCCGGATTTGTTTTAGGGAGTTTGCTTCGCGCGGGGAGCTTCCGGGAGTTACAAAAGCATCATGGTAATGACGGACCCGATTGCAGACATGTTTACAAGAATAAGGAATGCCTCTTCCGTAGGTAAAGACGAGGTCGTAGTTCCGCACTCGAATTTCAAAGAAGAAATTGCCAAATTCCTTAAATCGCAAAGGTATATTTCCGAGGTGCGTAAATTCAAAGACAAGAAAGGAACTCGCCAGTTTTTGGCGCTAAAGGGTTTAAACATTTCCCATATCAAGAGGCTTTCCAAGCCTGGGCAGCAGTGGTACGTCTCTTGGAAAGAGATCAAAAACCCGGACGCCGGGATAATAATTGTGTCCACCTCGCAGGGAATTTTGACGCGTGATGAGGCCCGCCGGCGCAAGCTTGGTGGTGAGCTTGTGGGGGAGGTTTGGTAATTATGATCGGCAAGAAACCGTTGGAGATTCCAGAAGGGACAACCCTAAAAATAGAAAAAGAAGGAGATTCCGGTCGCCCAACGGTTGTAAAAGCCTCCGGTCCCAAAGGGGAGTTAACGGTTGAAGTTTCTCCCGGGGTCAAGGTTGTCTTGGGTGATGGGATTATCTCTCTAGAGAAAAATAAAGATACTCCCCAAAGGATTTTTGGGTTGTCTTTTGCTCTTTTGAGAAACGTGGTCGAAGGAGTGAGCCGGGGATTTATCAAGGAGCTTGAGCTGGTCGGGGTTGGGTATCGGGTGGCTAAGACCGGTGACGGTCTTAAGATGACCCTTGGGTTTTCCCACCCGGTCGAGTTTAAGTTGTCGGAGAGGGTTTCTGCCGAGGTTGAGGGGGACACAAAAATCAAAATAACCGGAATTGACAAACAGCTTGTTTCCCAAACGGCTGCCGAGATAAGAAAGCTTAAACCACCGGAACCTTACAAAGGGAAAGGCATCCGCTACAAAGACGAGGTAGTTCGCCTCAAGCCCGGAAAAACGGCTAAAACAGTGGAAGGAGCAACAGCATAATGGCTAAAGTGATCCGCCATAAAACTCAAAGGCAAAGAAGAAGAGCGCGTATCCGTGGCCGAGTGGTTGGGACGGCAAAAAGACCTCGGCTTTCGGTCTTTCGCTCGGCCAAGCATATATACGCGCAAGTTATCAACGACGAGAAGGGCACGACTTTGGTTTCTTTCTCGGATGCGGATATAAAAGACGGTCCCAAAACCGAACGGGCGCTTAAGATGGGCAAAGAGCTGGCCGAACGCGCCAAAAAGAAGAAGATTAAAAAGGTTGTTTTTGACCGGGGAGGTTATGCTTATCATGGAAGGGTTAAAGCAGTTGCGGAAGGGGCTCGTGAAGGAGGTTTAGAATTTTAATATGGTAAGAAGAGAAGTAAGGATTGGTCAAGAAAAACTTACCGACAAGGTTTTGGTAATAAACCGGGTTGCCAAGAAGACCAAGGGCGGCGACAAGATCGGATTTACCGCTCTGGTTGGAGTTGGCAACAAGAAGGGAAAGGTCGGCCTTGGATACGGTAAGGCAAAAGACCTTAAATCTGCGATCGATAAAGCGATCGTCAAGGCTAAAAAGAACATGTTTTCGGTACCTCTTGAAGGGACAACTCTGCCAAGAAGGATTAGAGTTAAGCAGGGTGCGGGCAAGGTCCTTTTGATGCCGGCGCCCAAAGGTGCGGGGCTGATTGCTGGAGGTGTGGTTAGAAATATTCTTGAATTAGCTGGCTTTACCGATGTCTCGGCAAAAATATTGGGCACAAGCAACCCCACTACAAATGCAAAAGCAGCAATTAAAGCGCTTAAAATGCTAGGAGAAGAAAATGGAGCTTAGCAAACTTTCCAAAGTAGTCAGAAAAGCAAAAAAGCGGATTGGGCGGGGATACGGATCGGGCAAGGGCGGCCACACGGTCGGCCGGGGAGCTAAGGGCCAGAAGGCTCGAAACAAGGTCAGATCAACTTTCGAGGGAGGTCAGCTTCCCCTTGCCAGGAGAATTCCCAAGAAAGGCGGTTTTAAGCCCCACCGGAAGAAGGGTTCAGAAAAGTGATTGAAGCATTAAAGAGAATTTGGGGGCACAAGGAATTAAGAAACAAAATCCTTTTTACGCTGGCAATAATTGCTGTTTTTAGGTTTTTTGCCCATCTGCCTCTTCCGGGAGTGGACCGAGAGGCGCTAAAGAACCTTTTTGCCTCGAACGCCCTTTTGGGTCTTTTGAGCGTCTTTTCCGGAGGTGCGATGGAGAATTTCTCGGTTGTTTCCTTAGGGCTTGGTCCTTATATTAATTCGTCCATTATCTTTCAGCTTTTAACCTTCGGGTTCCCACGCTTAAAAGAGATCCAGCAGGAAGGAGAGCAGGGAAGGGCAAAGATTAACCGGTACACTCGATTTTTGGCGGTTCCGCTTGCGCTTTTCCAAGGGTATGGTTTTTACTTCCTTTTAAAGCAGCAGGGAGTGGTTGAACCTCTGAGTGTGTTCGGCTTGATTTCTTTAGTCATTGCGCTTGCGGCGGGTTCGATCCTTTTAATGTGGCTTGGGGAGCTTATTAGCGAAAGAGGTGTTGGCAACGGCATTTCTCTGCTTATTTTTGTCGGTATCGCGGCCGGCTATCCTCTTGCTTTGGCTCAGTCTTTCTCCGTTTTTACCTTCCAGCAGATTGCTAATCTTGCTCTCTTCATCGCGCTCTTTGTGGCCGTTTTTGCGGGGGTTGTGTTGATAACCGAGGCGGTGCGGAGGATACCGATAAACTATTCGGTCAGAGGTCCCCGAGCGGCCGTCCAGTCGTTCTTGCCTTTGAGAATCAACCAAGCGGGAGTTATCCCAATAATCTTTGCTGTTTCGATGGTTCTTATCCCGCCGACCGTGGCGCGGTACCTTTCCGCCTCTTCCAATCCTGCGATTGCCCAGCTTTCGGCGGAAGTTATTAGGCTTTTTGATACGACCGGCTTTCTTTACAATGCCTCGTACTTTTTACTGGTATTTTTGTTTACCTTCTTTTATACGGCGGTCGTATTCAACACCGATGACGTTGCGGAAAACCTCCAGCGAAGAGGAGGTTTTATCCCCGGCATCCGCCCCGGGATATCGACGGCCGATTACTTAAGCAAAGTCATGTCTAGAATCACATTTTTTGGCGGTATTTTCTTGGGGCTGATGGCAATTTTGCCTTCCGTGGCGGCGGCCGTTACCGGTATTACTTCCTTTACGCTTGGGGGGACGGGAGTTTTGATCGTTGTTTCCGTCGTTTTGGAGACTTTGAGGCAAGTTGAGGGGGAGCTTTCGGTAAGGGAATACGAAGGGTATCTTTAGTTTGGCAGAATGCGGCCATAAAGTATAAAATAGAAACATGTTTGATCAGGTAAAACAACTAAACGAGCTTAGAAAGCAGGGAAAGAAACTCCAAAAAGAAATGGAGCGTATTACGGTCGACATCACCGAAGGAAAGGTTAGGATCGTGATGCGCGGCGACCAGCATATTGAGGAGATCGAAATAGACGGCGAGAGCCGCAAGGACATAAAAGAAGCGCTGAACAAAGCGGTCAAGGAATCACAGAAAAAAGTTTCCAAGAAACTTTCTGGAATGCTCACGGACTTCAAAATCCCCGGTCTTTAATGCGTATCTCGATTATTGGCGCCCCCGGCAGCGGTAAAACTACTCAAGCCCAGCTTCTTTCAAAGTTCTCAAATACGCCGGTGATCTCGATTGGGGATAAGCTTCGCGAGCTGGCCGGCAGTAAAGACCCTCGAGCCCAAGAAATTGAGGAAGCGCTTGAAAAAGGAGGGCTAATCTCCGACGAGATTGCGCTTTCCCTGCTTTGGGAAAGGTTGTCCAAGCCTGATGTAGATCGCGGATTTATTCTTGACGGAATGCCCCGCACGGCCGGGGAGGCGAGGGAGATGACGAGTCGGTTCTCGCTCAACAAAGTTTTTCATTTAAAGGTTGGATCGATGGTCTCACTCGAAAGGCTTATGCGCCGGGGAAGGGGAGACGATCGGCCTGATCTTATTCGGCAAAGAATGGATATTTACCATAAGGAGATAAAAGCTGTTTTGCAGATCTACAAAAGTTTGGGGATTTTGGAAGAGATTAAAGCATCAACCGCTTCGATCCAGTCGATAAGTCAGGAGATTATGTCCAATTTGCAGTAAGCATGATTAAACTAAAAACTGCAAGAGAGATCGAAATTATGAAGGAAGGGGCCAAGATCACGGCTTCCGCCTTAGGTAAAACTCTCGAGGCCGCGGCTCCCGGCACCAAGCTTCTCGAGCTTGAGGAGATCGCCGAAGAAGAGATTACAAGACTGGGGGCCGAACCGGCGTTTAAGCGGGTGGCCGGCTACGATTTTGCAACTTGTCTAAACTTGGACGAGGGAGTAGTGCACGGTCTAACAACCAAAAAAAAGCTTGCCGAGGGGAACATTTTGAGTGTGGACTTGGGCGCCTACTACAAAGGGTTCAACACGGATTCCTCTTGGACTGTCTACGTTGGAGATATAAAAAAGGCTCCACAGGAGAAGATCCGGTTTCTGGAGGCGGGGAAAAAGGCGCTCGCCGCGGCGATAAATCAAGCTCGGGTGGGGAACAGAGTTGGAGACATCTCCTCTGCCATGCAGGGGGTTTTGGAGGAGGCAGGGTATAATCCTGTAGATAGTTTGGTCGGGCATGGAATCGGCAAAGATTTGCATGAGAAACCGCAAGTACCGTGCAAAGTTATCCACGGTTTTGGCCCGCGCCTTAAGGAAGGCATGACCCTTGCGATTGAGGCAATTTACTCTGCCGGAAGTACAAATTTAGTGGTCGCTGACAACGGGTGGACAGTCGCGACCGATGACGGAAGCTTGAGCGGACTCTTTGAACATACCGTCGCGGTAACTAAAAAAGGTCCTATAATCTTGACCGAACCAGATTGATATGGTAAAAAAGGAAGGTTTGCAAAAAGACAAGAACGAAGTTGAAGGGATTGTTAAAGAAACGCTCCCGAACGCACTCTTTCGCGTGGAACTTGAGGACGGGCGGTTAATTTGGGCCTATATTTCAGGGAAAATGAGAAAGTACAGGATTAGAGTCCTCCCCGGAGACAAGGTTAAGGTAGAAATGTCGCCTTATGATCCGGACCGAGGGAGAGTCACGTACCGGGTTTAGCGACCAAGTTTGATATGAAGGTTAGAGCTAGTGTTAAGAAAATGTGTAAAGATTGCAAGATTGTAAGGCGCAAAGGACGCCTTTATGTTACGTGCAAGAATCCAAAGCATAAGCAGAGGCAAGGATAACGATGGCAAGAATAGCAGGAGTTGATATTCCGCAAGACAAAAGAGTAGAAATCTCCCTAACTTATATCAAGGGCGTCGGCCGGAGTTTGGCTAAGAAAATTCTTACGGATGCGGGAATCTCTCCCGATGCAAGAGTAAAGGACTTGGGCGATGAGGAGATTGGTAAAATCAGGGACGCGATCGATAAAGGCGGCTACCGGGTGGAGGGGGAGCTTTCTTCGGAAGTTGCTCTTAATATCAAAAGACTACAAGAGATCGGTTCCTACCGGGGGCTGCGCCACGAGAGAGGGCTTCCGGTCAGAGGTCAGAGGACCAGAACGAATGCCCGAACCAGACGGGGCCGGAAGATGACGATTATCGGAACCAGCAAATCCGCTCGAGAAGCTAAGAAGGCCCAAAAGACCTAAAAATGGCGAAGAAGAAAGTTAGAAAAATACCAGAAAAAGCGGTGGCCCACATCACGGCAACTTTTAACAACACCCTCATCACCATTGCCGGAGAAGATGGTGGCGTAATTGTGAGAGGTTCGGCTGGGGCAGCCGGCTTTAAAGGAACTAAAAAGTCTACTCCCTACGCCGCGTCCCGGGCGGCGGAAGATGTTGCAAAAAGAGCATCGGATGCCGGTGTTAGAGAGGTGGGTGTATTGGTTAAGGGGCCCGGGCCGGGCCGGGATGCGGCTATGAAGGCCTTAAAGGTGGGCGGGTTGGAAATTTCCTCGATAACGGATGTGACCCCGATTCCCCACAACGGACCTCGGCCAAAAAATAGAAGGAGAGTTTAAAGAAAGATGGGTAGATATACAGGACCAACACACAAACTTTGCCGACGAGAAGGAATCCCGCTTTGCGGCCGGGATAATTGTCCGGTAACAACTCGGATGTCTGTCCCGGGTCAGCACGGACGGAGGAGGCGCAGACTTTCGGAGTACGGACAGCAGCTTCGAGAAAAGCAAAAAGTTAAGAGGATTTACGGTATTAGAGAACGCCAGTTTAGGCGCTACCTGCAGAAGGCCTTGCGAAGCAGGGAGAAGACGGGAGAAGTTCTTTTGGAGCTTTTGGAAAGGCGTTTGGACAACACCGTTTATCGGGCCGGTCTTGCCAAAACCAGGCCGCATGCGCGCCAGATAGTCGGACACGGACTTGTCCAGGTCGACGGGAAAAAAGTGACGGTCCCTTCTTTCATGGTTGATAAGGGTAATAAGATTACTCTTGAAAAAAAGGAGTTTACCCTGTACGATGAAGTAGTTCGCCCTTCGTGGATTAAGCTTAACAAGCGCGAAAAAACGGCCGAAATCGTATCTTTACCCGAGGTGGAAGATCTTGGGGCCGAGGTTGATGTGAGGATGGTTGTTGAGTTTTATTCACGGTAATGGTTATGGATCTTAAAGACCTGAAGATAAAAAAGGAAAAGGAAACCAAAAACAGCGGAGTTTTTATAATTGAGCCGCTGCCTTCCGGGTATGGCGTCACTTTGGCGACTGCATTAAGAAGAGTGCTTCTGTCATCTCTTCCGGGAGGGGCAATTTCGGAAATTCGCATTCAGGGGGTTTCGCACCCCTTTACTACCATTAAGGGAGTTGGGGAAGATGTGGTTGAAATACTTATGAATCTCAAAAAGGTGCGTTTCCAAATCCGCGGGGACGGGCCTTTTGAGGGTACTTTGGAAGCCAAGGGAAAAAAGGAGCTTAAGGCTAAAGATATCAAAATTTCCTCCGAAGCGGTTATCGCCAACCCGGACGCAAAAATAGCTACCCTAACCGACAAAAGTTCGAAGCTTTCCGTCTCGCTGGTTGTGGAGCGCGGAGTTGGATACAGATCCGCCGAAGAGCGCGAAAGCGACAAAGTTGGAGTTATCCCTATGGACTCAATCTTTTCCCCAGTTACCAACGTTTCCTTTACGGTCGAAGGGGCAAGAGTCGGCCGAAGAACTGATTTGGATAAGTTGATTATCAATATCACAACCGATGAGACCATCAAGCCTTCCGAGGCTCTGGAAGCCGCTGCCAAGATCTTGCAAGGCTACTTTGCCCGGATCGGCGGTTTGGAAGTTGCCGGCAAGAAGGAAAAGGCTCCCAAAGCTAAGGAGCCCGAGAAGGAGTCGGTTGCCGAGGTATCGGAAGAGGTAAGAAAGACTCCCGTTTCCGATCTTGGTCTTTCCCCGCGGACGTTAAATACTTTGGAGAATTCAAGCATCAAGTCTGTTGGGAGATTGCTCCAAAAAACAGATGAGGATTTGTTCGATATCAAAGGGTTTGGAGAGGCCGGTTTGAAGGAAGTCAACAAGGCGCTTAAGAAGTTGGGGGCTGCTCTTAGGGAGTAATGTCCCATGCCAAAAACACCAAACCGGCAAGTCCGAAACCTCATCTCCTCGCTTGTTTTGCACAGCCGCGTTACTACAACCGAAGCTCGAGCTAAGAATTTAAAGAGAGAAGTCGAGCGGATAATTTCAAGATCTAAGAATCTTGATCTAGTAGCCCGCCGCCGGATCCTTTCCCTATTTCCCAAAACTGTGGCCGCAAAACTTTTGGACCGGGTGATACCTCAGTTTAAAGACCGGATCGGAGGTTATGTTCGAGTTATAAAACTGCCGCACAGATTGGGCGACAATGCGCCCATGGGACGTGTGGAGTTTGTTGAGGAGATAAAAGAGCCCGCAAAATCCAAGGAGGCCGGCAAGAAGAAGGCCGGAAAGAGCAGCAAAGATGCAAAAAACAAAAGCAACAAAGGCAAGCGAAGTTAAAAGAGGTTGGCATCTTATCGATGCGCGGGGTAAGATATTGGGGCGATTGGCCAGCGGGATCGCCCAGCTTTTAATGGGCAAGGATAAGCCAAACTGGGCGCCTTACCTGGACATGGGCGACTATGTCGTGGTTGTGAACGCAAAGGAAATTGAGGTTACAGGCAAAAAGGAAGAGCAAAAAGTTTATTACCGCCACTCCGGCTATCCGGGCGGGCTTAAAGCAGAAACGTTAAAAGAGTTAAGGCAACGGCGCCCGCAGGAGATTATCAGAAGAGCTGTGAAAGGTATGTTGCCTAGAGGTAAACTTGGCAGGAAGATGATTACGAAGCTTTATGTTTACCCAGAATCGGAAGGGGAGATGGTAGATAAAGCGAAAGGTTCGAAGGAAGCGAAATAAAATTGTGGTAGAGCGAGAAAGCGTAAAAAATAAATACTTTGAAACTGTCGGCCGGCGCAAAGAGTCAACCGCCACAGTGCGGCTTTTTGAGGGTAAAGGGGATATTACCGTAAACGGAAAACCGATTGAGCAATACTTTCCGCTTGAGTCGGATGTGGCCTACTATACAGAGCCTTTTAAAGTAACCGGAACAGAAGGCAAGTTTCACGCTACTGCTAAGGTTTCCGGGGGAGGCACAAGCGGCCAGCTGGGGGCCGTTGTTTTGGGATTTGCCCGGGCTTTGGTCAAGGTTGATGAGGAGTTTAGGAAAACTTTACGCGAAGCCGGGCTTTTGACCCGCGATCCCCGCGAAAAAGAGCGCAAAAAATATTTCCTGCGCAAAGCTAGGAAAAGACCGCAGTACTCCAAACGATAAGAAGGCTTCCAAACGTCCAACGCGCCCAATTTTAACTTAGTGAATATGCTATAAAACTTACAAGCTATGCCTTTTGAATTACCGGAACTTCCATACCATTATGACGCACTTGAACCTTTTATAGACGCCCAAACTATGGAAATTCACCATGACAAACACCACCAAGGATATGTGGACAAGCTGAACAAAGCTTTGGAAAACTACCCAGATCTTCGAGAAAAATCGGTTGAGGGTTTGCTTACCGATTTAAACTCTGTTCCAGATAATATTCGGATGGCAGTTAGGAATAACGGTGGTGGACACTTTAACCACTCCTTATTTTGGAAAGTCATGGCACCGCCTGCGCGTCAATCTTCGGTGGATAAAGGAGGGGAGCCAGAGGGAGAGCTGAGTAAAGAGCTGGAGAAAGAGTTCGGGAGCTTTGAAGAATTAAAAAAACAGTTTTCAAACGCTGCGGCAACTCTTTTTGGTAGCGGTTGGACTTGGCTTGTTAGGGATTCCTCAAACAAATTTTTAGTCATTACAACCCCAAACCAGGATTCACCAATTTCTCAAGGGCAAACCCCAATATTGGGTCTTGATGTGTGGGAGCACGCTTACTATCTTAAGTACCAAAACCGCCGCGGCGAATATATTGAAGCGTGGTGGAATTTAGTCAATTGGGACCAAGTAGAGAGTAATTTTTCCTCTTGAATCAGCGCTTCGTTAACGAAAAATGGTCGGGGACCCGGGACTTGAACCCGGAGCCTCACGCACCCCATGCGTGCGCGCTGCCAATTGCGCCAGTCCCCGACATAACCATTTTATCTCCTAATCGTTGAAATTTCCAATACCACTGTTAAAATAAGAGCAATAACTAGGGAAAGGAGAGGTCATGTCAGAGCTTCTTTTGAAGGAGAGCCCTTGCGAGCATTGTGTTAATTTGGTTTCTAAGGAGGAATCGTTTTCTTTCGAAGGTGGGGAGAAGGCCATTGAAATCGAATCCTGTCCGATGGTTCATAACGACGATTTCACCAAACACCGCCACGGAATTGAGGAGAACGGCAGGTCGGGGTTTCCTTGGTGTGCTCGGCAGAGTACGTAAGTTCTTGCATATACGGATATACCAAGGAGTTGGAGGATAGGGGCGATCAGGTTCACTAGTTTTGAGAACGTTTTTAACACGTCGGCAGTAGGTCTTGTCATTAGTCACAGCAAGGTTGGACCTGTTCAGGTCAGAGTTATTTAAACTCTGTCCTGATTTTTGTGGAGCAAAAATCACAAAGGTTCTTGCTTTTGCTCTCCAGAGAGGTTAAAATCCCATCAGGGATTTCTAGGGCATCCTATCAAAAATGATGGCAAAAAAGAAAAAAACTTCTACGGATTCCGGTAAAGAGAAAGCGTTGGAAAGTGCGGTTGCACAGATAGAAAAGTCCTTTGGCTCGGGTGCCATTATGAAGCTTGGCGAGCAGGTTGCTTCCCGTGCAAAAGAGGTTGCCTCCATTTCCACAGGTTCCTTAGGTCTTGATCTTGCTTTGGGCGTTGGCGGTATTCCAAAAGGGAGAGTTACCG
>JAUXIZ010000054.1 GCA_030620855.1 candidate division WWE3 bacterium | reverse complement strand
TAAGCTCTCATCTTCAGAACCGTCATTTACGGCTATGACCTCGCCAATCAGCGGGTTTTTTAGGAGCGCCTCGATGACTTTGGAAACGGTTTTCTCTTCGTTAAAAACTGGAACAATCGCGGATACTTTGAGAGGTTCCTTGATTTTCTTACTCGGCTTCATGCTGATTTGATAGTAGCAAACCTTTTTACTAGAAGCTTCTTGCTGAGCGGCGGTTTTTGGTTTATATTAGTGGTAATGAAGATAAGGTTTTTGGGTCACTCCAGCTTTGAGATTGAGGCCGGCGGGGTAACGGTAGTTACCGATCCCTTCGATTCCGGCAAGGTGGGCCTCCCGTTCCCTAAGGTTGGGGCCGATTTGGTACTTTCTTCCCACGATCACCTTGACCATAACGCCGTTGATGCCGTCGCAGGGGAGCCGTTTGCGGTCTCCGGGCCGGGGGAGTATGAGGTTGGGGGAGTTAAGGTTCGCGGTTTTGAGACTTTCCATGACGACAAAGAAGGTAAAGAGCGCGGCAAAAACACCGTTTATCTTTTCCAGGTGGAGGGGATAACCCTTTGCCATCTTGGGGATTTGGGACATGTTTTGGGGGAAAAGGTTGCTGAGGAGATAGGTGAGTTGGATGTACTTTTTGTGCCGGTTGGAGGAGTTTACACGATTAACCCGGAACAGGCGGCCAAAGTCGCTGCTCAACTGGAGCCAAAGTTCATTGTGCCTATGCACTATCGTGTAGAGGGAATGGCTAAAACATTTGATGAGCTGCAGCCGATATCTACTTTTTTGGAAGAGATGGGAGTTGAGAGTCCCGAACCTAAGAAAGAGCTATCCGTTTCCAAGAAATCCTTACCTGAGGAACCGGAGGTAGTGGTTTTGGAGATATAAATGGCAGAACCAAAGATACCGCCTCACGATCTTGAGGCAGAAAAATCACTTTTAGGAGCGCTTCTTATCGATAAAGACGCGGTTGTTAAGGTGGTTGACTTTTTAAAATCCGACCACTTCTACCACAACGGCCACGGGACTATTTTTGAGGCGATTTTGGATCTTTATGCCAAAAGCTCCCCGGCTGATCTTATTACCGTAACTTCCGCTCTCAAAAACAAGAAAAAACTCAAGAGTATTGGTGGGGCCTCCTTTTTGGCGGAGCTGACCGAAGCCGTACCTACCTCCTCCCACGTGGAGCATTACGGGAAGATGGTTTACAACAATGCCATAAAGCGCGAGCTTATCAGTGTTTCTTCCCAGATTGCCGAGCAGGGCTTTGACGAATCCCTTGATTTGGAGGATCTTTTGGACAAAGCGGAAAGCTCGCTTTTTGCCATCTCCCAAACCAGGGACCGGTCTGTCTTTTCCCACATTAAAAAGAACTTGGAGGAAGCGTTCGACCGGCTTGATGATCTCCACAAGGACCCGAGCAAGCTGCACGGTATTCCAACGGGCCTAAAGAGTTTGGATGAGAAGATTGGCGGCCTTCAGCGCTCGACCATGGTGGTTTTGGCTGCGAGACCCTCACTGGGAAAAACATCCATGGCCTTAAATATCGCCCAGAACGCCGCAGTAAAGCACAAGATTCCGGTCGGCATCTTCTCCTTGGAGACTTCTAAAAGCCAGTTGGTTCATCGGCTTTTGTCGTCTCAAGCCGATCTGGACGCTTGGAAGCTCAGCACCGGCAAGCTCGAGCAGGACGACTTTAAGAAGCTTGGAGATGCGATGGGAGTTTTGGCAGAGGCTCCGCTTTTTATAGACGACACCCCCGCCCTTTCAGTTATGGAGATGCGCACCCGGGCGCGGCGTCTACAGCTTGAGCACGGAATACAGCTTCTTATTGTGGACTATCTGCAGCTTGCCCGCGGCCGAAACACCGAAAACCGGGTGCAGGAGGTTTCGGAGATTTCCCAAGGGCTCAAAAACATTGCCCGAGAGTTGGACATTCCTGTTTTGGCGATTTCCCAGCTTTCCCGTGCGGTTGAGCAGAGGGGGGAACCTAAGCCCCAGCTTTCGGACCTCAGAGACTCGGGATCGATTGAGCAAGACTCGGATATTGTTCTGTTCCTTTACCACGATGATCCGGACGAGCGCGAGAATGTAAATATCTATGTGGCTAAGCACAGAAACGGCCCCACCGGCGAACTTCCTCTCCGTTTTGTGGGCGAGCGCACCCGCTTCTTCGAACGAGAAGGCAACCGATAAAAAAAGCCACCTGATT
>JAUXIZ010000047.1 GCA_030620855.1 candidate division WWE3 bacterium | reverse complement strand
GGTTAAACACTACCTGGGTTCAACCATCAACTGTTCAATCTTTTCCGGCTGTGAAGAAGTTCTAAACAGTCAGTACTCAGTCGTTGCAGGCGTACCCATAGCCGTGGTCGGTTCTTTGTATTATCTAACTCTTTTTTTGCTAACTGTTGCCTACCTGGACACTAAAAGAAGGTTTTTGCTTCGTATTACTGCATATATAGTTGCTGCAGGATTTGTTGCCTCGTTAGCTTTTGTGCTCTTGCAGATTTTTGTCATTAAGGCGCTCTGTCTGTATTGCTTAATCTCAGCAGCCATAACGGCAACGCTGTTTGTCTTAAGTCTAATTTACTGGAAGGCTCTTGCCTCATTCTCTGAAAAATCCGTATAATTAAAACACAGGAGAAAAATCGAGAGGAGGTGAAAATATTTGTCTAAGTGGGAAAAACTATCGCTTCTTATCCTCAGGCTCTCCATAGGATGGGTATACCTTAATGCCGGAATTACCAAAGTTCTGGACTCAGAATGGACGGCTGCAGGATATCTTAAAGGGGCAAAAACATTTCCAGAGATTTACGCGTGGTTCGCCTCCAGTGCAAATATAGAGTGGGTAAACTTCGTGAACCAATGGGGACTCACGCTCATAGGAGCAGCTCTCATTTTGGGAGTGGCTGTAAGATTTGCTTCCTACAGCGGTGTCTTGATAACGCTGCTTTATTACTTCCCAGTACTTGTCTTCCCAAAGGTTGGCGCACACGCGTACATTATTGATGATCATATAATCTACGCTTTGGTATTCTTGGTGCTCGCCGCTTTTGGAGCGGGGAGAGTATGGGGACTAGACAGCTGGGTAGAAAGCGGGAAACTAGTACACAGGTTCCCCTGGCTGCTTAAGCTGCTAGGTTAAGATAGCGGGAACAAGACATTCCCTAGTTGTCCTACGCAGAAAGCGTAGGATAGTGTGGTAATTTAGTTAGTGGCAACAAAAATGCAGGAAAAAAATATCGTTATCCTCGGAGGAGGATTTGGTGGGTTAAGAACTGCCCTTAATCTGGAAAAGTCCTTAAAGAAAGGTTATAAAATCATTTTGGTAGATCAAAACACCTTTCACCTTTACACAGCCAGTTTATACGAGGTTGCAGCAGGTGAACTTTCTAACCGCTGCATACTGCTACCCTTCCATAAAATTTTTAAAAATAAGAAAATTAAATTTATCAACAGCAAGGTTAATAAACTAGATCCTAAGCAGAAGGTTGTTGAAACCTTGTCCGGCGACAAAATACCTTACTGGAAGCTGGTTTTTGCCCTAGGAGCAGACACGGAAGATTTTGGAATCCCCGGCGTTGCGCAGCACGCTATCAGTATGAAATCCATAACGGATGCGGAAAAGATCTACAGAAAGCTTCTCCGCTGCAGCGTAGCTGGCAAAGCAGGTGCCGTAAAGATTGTGATAGGAGGCGGTGGATTTACCGGAGTCGAAATAGCAGGAGAACTTATAAACTCCCAAAAATGTAAGTTGGACATAATTGTAGTAGAAGCCGCGCCGAAGGTTCTTGCTGCCCTACCGGAAAAAATATCAAAAGAAATATCAAAACGACTTAAGTTTTTGGGGGTGCGTGTTATAACGTCAACGCCTATAAAAGAGATAAAGGAAAAAGAGGTCGTTTTGGCCGACGGAAGATTAATAAAATACGACATTATGATTTGGACCGCTGGAGTTAGAGGATCGAGATTCTTAGACGGAACCGACCTTCCAGTAGACAAAAGAAAAGCCCTGGTAGTTGATAAATATCTCCAAGTTAAAGGCTACAAAAACATATTTGGACTGGGAGATACGGCATCAACCGGGGTGGCATGGACCGCAACTAAAGCCGAGGAAGATGGCAAAGTGGTTGCCCACAACATTGCGGCCATCGCCAAAGGAAGCCGCAATCTCAAAGAATACAAGGTCTTTGAACCTCCTTTCATTATCCCTGCCGGAAAGGGCTGGGCAATCGCCAAAGTTGGATCCATTATATTCAGCGGAAAGGCAGCTTCGATACTCAAAGATTTTGTGCTGCTTTACTATCTTGTAACAATACTCCCCTTACCGGAAGCGGTGCGCGTTTGGTGGGGTGGAGAGTGCGAAGTGCTGGAGATCAGAGCTCCAAAAGTAAACCTGTAACCCTAATTTCTCCTTATAACCGATAAAGCCCTGTTTAAGCGGGAGATAGTCCTTTCTCTGCCTAAGACCTCCATGCTTTCAAAAAGAGGCGGAGATACTTCTTGCCCCGTCACGGCAATCCGAAGAAGCATAAAAAGATTCGGAACTTCCCAACCCTTTTCTTCGGCAAGAGATCTAGTAAATTTCTCCATCTTGCCGGCATCCCAAGTTTTCTGCTTCTCGTATTCTTCGGTAATCGTAGTTAATTTTTCCGAAGCCGACTTAGATGAATCTCTTTTTCCCAAAAGAGTTTCTTTAGTCCAAGCAACGTCAGTAAAGAAAAACCCGGCTAAGCTGTCAAAATCCCCAAGGTTTTTAATTCTCTCTTTAACAATCGGCACCGCTTTTGAAATGACCGATAAATCCGCCTCTACCCCTCTGTATTTTTTTAGGTATTCGGCGATCCTGCGGGCTAATTCATCGTCAGGCAGTTTTCTGATATATTCACCGTTCATCCAATCCAGCTTGTCCCGATCAAAAACCGGAGCACTGGTCGAAACCCGCGATACATCAAAATTCTTAACAAACTCATCAAGATCAAAGATTTCTTTTTCTTTGGGGTGGGACCACCCCAAAAGGGCCAAAAAATTGAGAAGTGCCTCCGGAAGATACCCCTTCTCCTTAAACTCCAAAATTCCCACCGACCCGTGCCTTTTTGAAAGCTTGGATTTATCGGTTTCGCGCAATATCGGAAGGTGGGCAAATTTGGGCAACTCCCAGCCAAATGCCTGATAAAGGAGAACGTGCTTGGGGGTTGAGGATATCCATTCCTCTCCTCTTAAAACATGCGTTACTCCCATAAGGTAATCATCCACCACAACCGCCAAGTGATATGTTGGAAATCCGTCCGATTTTATAAGCACCTGATCATTTATAAGCTCGTTTTTAAAACGGACTTCCCCGCGGATGAGATCATTGAACACCGACTCCCCTTCATGAGGAACTTTAAGACGGACCACAAATTTCTCGCTCTTAGTTCTCTTTTTCACTTCCTTCAGATCAAGGGCCCTGCAACGTCCGTCGTACTT
>JAUXIZ010000052.1 GCA_030620855.1 candidate division WWE3 bacterium | reverse complement strand
GTCGCAATCTACAAAATTATGCCCGATGTTATAGCCGCCGTTCAGAAAGTGGTTGAATCTAAGGTCAAGCTGTTTGGTTCCGCCGGAAAAGCCCTTTAGAACCTTTGCAACGAGCTAACAGGAATAACTAGCCTGCTTACGCACGCGACATTCATTCCTGATTTAAGGAAATTGGGATTTAAAACCTGCGAGAGCCTCTTCGGCTACCGCCGCCACCGGCACCGCCGCCGCCAAACTTTGGTCTTTCTGTCTTTGGTCTGGCAACGTTAACAATGATGCTTCTTCCTTCTACCTCGGTGTCATTTAACTTTTTGATAGCTTCATCAGCGTCTTTGTCATTTTCCATCTCTACAAATCCAAAACCCTTGCTTTGGCTTGTCATCCGGTCGATGATCACGACTGCAGATACAACCGTGCCAATTTCTGCAAACATTTCTTCCAGTTTGGAATCGGTAACGCTATAAGGAAGCCCTCCGACGAATAATTTTTTAGCCATATATTATCACCACCTCTTAAGTACTGTTTTTCTGTTGGATGAAAAAATAACCTTCTGGGGAATATCTTCTAACCGCACAAGAGGAAACAGAATACTCATGTAGTGTATCACGGTCTTGGGTCTGGCCCGCCCTGAAAAGAAAAAACCCTCTTTATGCAGAGGGTTTTGGGATTTTCTTAAGATTCTCGATCTTTCGCTCAACCTCAATTCGAGCATAGAAGAGGTAGTCATCGCGTACCTCAAAGCTAAAGCGTTCGGCCAGCTCGCAAGCGCGGCGGAAATCTCTCCGTTCCCGCAGATATCCTGTATGGCTGGAGACGAACTCGCGGAGCAGTCCCCACAGTATCTTGGACATTCCGGTCTTGTACTCCCTGTACCGTTCGTCCTCCAGCTCAATGATGCTTATAAGCGATCGAAAGGCCCACTTGAGGCAGAAGCGCCTACTCTTCCGATAAATGTCCATCTCGTAGGCAGTGGCGGAAAGGCAAGAACTAACTTTTTGCCGCCTATCCCACGCGATCGGTCTGGAGCCAGGGCCTCTTTTGCCTTTTGGCGCCGGAAAGCCGAAGATCGCCTCAAACCTTTTTCGCCCGATGAACCCGCTCACGGGAGAGTAAACCAGGATCACAAGGCCGGTCACGGCCGCTGCAATCAGTGAACCTGCTGCGTACCACAAATTGAAAGCTTCCATCTGTCCCTCCCTATCTTTAGTTTTCTCCCTCAAATGATATCACGGGGTTCTAGAGCATTTTGGACATTACTAAAAAGTCCCGACCCTCGTAGTGGTTTTTGAGGACGTTCGTCTTTTTGTATCCAAGCTTCTCGTAGAAATCGACTGCTCTCCAGGTGGATCCCGTGTGCAGATAGATTTTGTGGACCCGGTTTTTCCGCGCGATTTTTTCGGCCTCCTCCATAAGGGCCCGGCCGACACCCGACCCGCGGGTTTTGTGTCCTACGATGAGTGATGGGATATACATTACACCAGCCATGTAGTACCCATTAACCATCCCCAGGGTTTCGTTCCCTTCCTTGGCGCAGAGGTAAAACTCAACTTTTTCCCAGTACTTTTTGTCCGGTTCGTGGCCAAAGTGCTCCGGGTGGACCAGCGGCCACTCGGTTCTCCCAAACGCCTTCATGGCTTTGGTTTTGGTCTTTGTCCGCACTATCTTCATGTCAATGTATTCTACCTAATAGGAATTTTTCAGTATAATCAAACTGTGAAAACAGGAGTTGTTCTCTGTTACGGGCTTTACAGTTCAGAAAGAAAAGATTACAAACAGTACTTGGATTTCATTGCCGAGGAAATCGATAAGCGGGGCCTTGAGCGGGTGATCCTCTGCGGCGGGTTTACCAATCCCGAGCATTCTAGAGATTCCGAGGCCTCAACTGTACAGGAGTATCTTCTTTCGGTAAAGCCGGATTTTACCAACTACACTTTGGAAGACAAATCCATCAACACTAACCAAAACCTCGAATTTGCCGCCCAGAGTTTGAGCAAAGACGATGAAATTATGGTGTATGGGGATTTAATTAGGTTGGCCAAAATTATCTGGATTGCCATGCACTTTTTGGTCGGGGCGTCGCAGGAGGATATTTACAAGGTGGTTTTTGAGTTTGCCTACGCCAAAGACCTTTACAAAGACTTTGAGTACAAGAACCTCACGGTCGTGGGTTTCGATTTTCCGGGCAAGACCAGAGAAGAAACAATTGGCCAGTCTTTTGCCGCGCTTTTGGACGTGATGGCGCTTTATGACGAAAAGAAAAACCGGATGGACGTTGAACAGCGGGAGAAAGACTTTAGGCTATCTTCTTGATCGGGTTAACTCCTGAAAAGGACGCCCGCCCGCCCGCCGGTTAACTATCAAGCCCGGTGGCGATTTTTGTTATAGAATAAAACCATGACACGCCTTAGCGAAGAGCAAAGAATAGCTTTACTGCAAGATGAAATGAAGCTTTCCCAGGATCAGGTTGACAAATACGACAGTATCCTAGAGAGGATTACGACCTGGACGATCACACTCTGGGTGGCGTCGCTGGGCTGGTCCTTGCAGGTTGGGCGGCGGGAAATCGTAGTTTTGAACCTGGTAATTGTGTTGGTCTTTTGGGTTTTGCAAGGCATGAACAAGGCCTTCCGCCAGGACTACAAAATCAGAAGAGATGAGGTTGCCCGCCTGCTCAATAAGATGGGGACGGAGAACG
>JAUXIZ010000016.1 GCA_030620855.1 candidate division WWE3 bacterium | reverse complement strand
TGTTGAAGAAGCTATTGCGGATGCGATGCCCCGCGTTCTAGAATGGGGTCGTGCTGTATAGAACCTATCGTCCTCAAAAATTCTCCGAACTGGTTGGTTTGGACACCGTAAAAAACACTCTTTTAAGTCAAGTAAAAAGTAAAAAGACCGGCCATGCCTATCTTTTTGCTGGACCCCGCGGACCCGGCAAAACTACTACCGCCCGCATTCTTGCAAAAGCAATAAACTGTGAGAATCCTAAAGCCGGGGAGCCCGGCGGTAAGTGCAGTAGCTGCAAGCAAATCCGAGAGGGGAGATTCATCGATCTAATCGAAATTGATGCGGCCTCAAATCGAGGTATTGATGACATCCGCGCGCTTCGTGAGAAAGTGCGTTTAGCTCCCTCGTCCGGTAAGCATAAGATCTACATAATAGACGAGGCGCACATGCTTACCGAGCCGGCTTTCAACGCCCTTCTCAAGACCTTGGAGGAGCCGCCGGCACACGCCGTTTTTATCCTTGCCACAACCGAACCCCATAAGCTTCCAGACACCATCCGATCCCGTTGCCAGCGATTTAACTTTGAGCGCGCCTCGGTTGCCCTGATTGTGCAAAAACTTAAAGAAATCACCAAAAAAGAAAAGGCCAAGGTATCCGATGAGGAGCTTGAAGAGATTGCCAAAGCCGCCGGTGGAGGGTTTCGCGATGCGGAAACTCTTTTGGAGCAGGTTTTAACCGGCGGACAAAAGGTGGAAGAGCTGGTGGGTGCGGCGCGGCTTTCCGACCTTGGGGAATTTTTTGAGCATCTTTTAAACAAGAGGACCTCCGAGGCGCTTTTCTTTATTAATAACCTCTACGGCAAGGGTGTTGAAATGGAAAACTTGACGGTAAGGATTTTGGAGTACCTTCGAGATCTTTTGCTTATCAAAGCCGGGGTTGGGGATGAGCTGGTTGAGGTGGGTAAAGAACAGTATTCCAAGCTTTGCCAGCACGCCGATGCTGTAACCGCCCCCCAGCTTGATAATATGATCAATAAATTTACTCAAGCATACGAGTATATGTCTCAGTCTGCTATACCGATCCTGCCTTTGGAGGTCGCGGTGGTGGAGATAGCAGGTGGTGCAGGCGAAGCAAGTGCCAGTAAGCCGGCCGCTAGAAAACCGGATAAACAAAAACCTGTAAAACCAAACGATGATCAATGGTTGGCGCTTATGGCGGCGGTTAAACCTCTCAACCATTCGGTCGAAGCGCTTCGTCGCTCATGCCGGCTTGGCAAGGTTACCGCCCGCACGCTTACCATCCAAGCTTTTTACAACTTCCACAAAGAAAAGCTTGAGAATCCAAAAAGCAAGACCGTTTTGGGAGCTGCAATGAAGCAGGTTTTCGGCAGACCCCTTCAGCTTAAAGTTGAGCTTACAAAGAATAAATAATGAAAATTCCCAGAGCGATCAGCAACTTAACAGAGGCATTTGAGAGACTGCCCGGCATCGGTCCAAAGTCTGCAGCCCGACTTGCCTTTTATCTTCTCCGTGCTCCGGAGAGTGAGCGCCAGATTTTAGGCCGGGCGGCGCTTGATCTGGGGGAGAAAATACAGCTTTGCGAACGCTGTTTTAACATTGCAGAAAGCCCGGTTTGCAAAGTTTGCGAGGACTCCGCCCGCGATGCCTCGGTTGTTTGTGTTGTTGAGGAACCTTTGGACCTTCTGTCTTTTGAGCGGATGGGTAAATACAAAGGTTTTTACCACGTTCTGCACGGGGTGATTTCTCCTTTGGAGCATGTTGGGCCGGAGAATTTGAAGATCGCAGAGCTTGTGGATCGGATTGGGCAGGGCGGTATTGAGGAGATTATCTTAGCTACTAACCCGTCCCTTGAGGGTGAGGCAACTGCCATGTATATCAAAAAAGAGATAGAGGAACGGTTTGATAAGGATAAAGTCAAATTAACCCGCATTGCAAGCGGGATTCCCATCGGAGGGGACTTAGAGTATGCGGATTCTTTAACCCTTTCCAAGGCGCTTGAGGGCCGTAAAGACTTTTAAAAGGAAAGAGCAGCCGTTGGTTTACGACTGCTCTTTAGGTGGTGGCGGCCTCGAAGAACATTACCCGCTGGTGGATGGAGAATATCCCCATCTTCCACAAGTACCAAGAAGCAATGCTTCGTCCCTCAGGTGTTTCCGAGAGGTTCAGGTCCTTTGTCACTCGGTCCACTGCAACGTGGGGGTAGATGTCATTGTGCTCGGGGAACTCGTCGCGGACAAGCTCCATAAGCTCTAGATCCTCATTCTGCGCTTGCGCAGGCCGATCGATCCAGCCGGTGATCATCCCCTCCCACTTCTGCTCGATCTCATCTTTGTGAGACGTGCAGTAGAAGTTGGCTTCGATTACCCAGCATGTTTCGTTCCCGCAATGGCGGGTTTGGTAGGTGCACTGGGGGAGATAGCCGATCTCCAGAACCAGCTCCGAAGTGAGTGGTTCAATCTTCAAGAAATCCGCCACGGTGGGCATTTGATTATCGCCCATCGCATTACCCTCCTTTCGTTAGGGTAACTTAATTTTAGCACACTATGGGTCTAGATTCACGCAAGCTGATGCAAGAATTGCTACCATCTATTTGATGGCCAAAGAACTTAAAATCTACAACTCTCTAACCCGAAAAAAAGAGGTTTTTAAGCCCCAAGACCCCAACCGGGTCACGCTCTACGTATGCGGACCCACGGTTTACGGATCATCCCACGTTGGAAATGTTAGAAATTACGTCAATTTTGACTTTTTAAGGAGGGTTTTGGAATATAACGGACGCGCTGTACGCCATGTTATGAACATCACTGACGTTCACGATGATATGATCCGCGAGGCCAAAAAGCGCGGGATTTCCATCAACAAGCTTGCCGGTCAATACATCAGGCGCTTTTACGACGATTTAAAAGCCCTCAACATCGAAACCCCCGCCGTTTTTCCAAGGGTGACCGAGCATATTAAGGAAATTATCAAGATGGTCAAAGAGCTGGAGGAAGCCGGCTTTGCCTACGAGCGGGATGGTTCCGTTTATTTCGACATTTCCAAGTTCGAAGATTACGGCAAGCTGTCGCGCGTCAAGCTTGAAGAGGCAAAAGCCGGGACTCGCATTGCCGCCGACAAGCACGAGAAGGAGGAAGCGGCGGATTTTGCCCTTTGGAAGGCGGTTGGGGAAGGGGAGGAAGAAGTCGATGCCGTTTGGGATTCTCCTTGGGGCAAAGGACGCCCGGGATGGCACATTGAGTGTTCGGTTATGTCGCGCACTCACTTGGGGGAAACTTTGGATATACATGGGGGTGCGCTGGATCTTAGGTTTCCCCACCACGAAAACGAGATTGCCCAATCCCAGACGGCCACCGGCAAGAAGTTTGTCAATTACTGGATCCACGCAGGTCTTTTGACGGTCGAGGGTCAAAAAATGTCCAAATCACTTGGCAACTACGTTGAGTTTGACGAAGTTCTAAAGCGCGGATTTAACCCTCTTGCCTTCCGCTATTTAGCTGCTACTGCCCACTATCGCGGGGAGCTCAACTTTACATGGGCCGGGTTGGAAGCGGCCCAAACCGCTCTCGACAAGCTCTACAACGAGCTTTCTACTTGGGATTCGCCTGGCAAGATAGGGTGCGCTGGGTATGAAAATAAGTTTGAGGAGCTCTTAAACGACGACTTAAATCTTACGGGGGCGTTGGCTTTAATGTGGGAGCTGATCAAGGATAAGGAGCTTCCCACTTCCTGCAAAATGGTGACTCTTCTTAGGATGGATAAGGTTTTTGGCTTGAATCTTGCGGAAATTGAGGAGCTTGAAGTACCGAAAGAAGTCCAAACGCTTGTTAAGGAGAGGGAGCTTCAAAGGGAGCAGGGCAATTGGGTTAAAGCGGATGAGATCCGCAATCGGATGGAGCAGATGGGCTACCGCGTCGAAGATTCCGAAAGCGGTCCTATCATTCGAAGAGCCGGCTAAGACAGCTATTAAGTAATACTTTATACTCTCAACAATGGACAGCTTTAGCAGGTTGATTTGCGTCGAAACCGGACCGGTTTGGGCCGCTTGCCTCTTTCCCGTTTTTAGTTTAAGATTCAAACGGCGATGAAGACATATACGCTTACAATTGTGCTAAAGCCTGATCTTTCTGCGGAGGCGCAGAAAAAGATTGGTAAAAAAGTGGAGGATCTGGTATCTTCCTCCGGCGGCAAGATCGATAAGACGGAAAGCCTGGGTATAAAGACTTTGGCCTACGAAATTGAGGACAACAAGCAGGCCGGTTTTTCCCGGTTTACGCTGACCACATCTCCCGACAAGGTTTCCGGGATAAGAAGCGAATTGGAGCGGGATAACAACGTACTGAGGGTTTTGGTTCTTGAGGGTTCGGCCAAAGGAATCTAAAACTCTTACATGCTAATATCTAGGTGTTGAAATTATGGCAAGGTCGATAAATAAAGTTATTTTAATAGGTAATCTTACGCGCGATCCGGAGATGCGCTACACGCCTGATGGTCAGCCGGTGACCACTTTTGGGGTTGCTACCAACCGCTACTGGAAGACTAAAGAGGGCGAGCAAAAAGAGGATGCGGAATTTCACAATATCGTCGCTTGGGGCAAGCTCGCGGAGATTTGTAGCCAAATCCTTAAAAAGGGAAAGCGCGTTTATGTAGAGGGTCGACTCAAAACTCAAAGCTGGGAGGGCAAAGACGGTGTTAACCGCTCCCGGACCGAGATTGTCGTTTCCGATATGGTTGCTTTGGATCCCCGCTCTGCAGGAGGTTACGAGCCGGAGTCGAGGGAAGAGCCGGAGATCGTGGTAGAGGAAGAATCCCAAGAGAAGAAAAAACCGGTCAAGAAAGCTCAGAAAGCTTCTTCAAAGGAGAAGGAAAATGCCGAGGAAATTTCAGAAGACGACATCCCGTTCTAAATCAAGACGCCCACGAAGGTCCCGCGTTAGATCCCGTTGCTACTTTTGCGACAAGGGCACTGATCCTTTGGAAACCGGTGAGGATATCCTTTTGCGCTTTTTGACAAGAAGAGGGAAGATTAGACCCCAGAAAAGGTCCGGACTTTGCTCCAAGCACCAGCGCGTTTTAAGCCGCGCCATCAAAAGAGGGCGAAACTTGGGAACCATCCCATATCGGATAGTAGCTTGAGTTACCTAATAAGGTAGAATTTATAGTCGATGCGCCGCTTATTTCGAAACAACCTTTTTCTGGTTCTTGCTTTCGCTTTTGTTTTTTTAGCTGGATGGCAGCTTGGGTTTTCGGGTTTTCAGTTTAATTTAAAGCTTAACCCTCCCGGAATTACAGTAGAAAACAAGACCCCTCCTTCCTCAACTATCGACTTTTCCCTGCTTTGGGATGTTATCGAAAAGATAAACTCCGATTACCTCTTTGGCTCGGTTGATGGGACAAAGCTTCTTTACGGAGCCGTATCCGGGTTGGTGGAGGCGCTTGACGATCCCTATACCTCTTTTTTGGATCCCGAACGAAACCAGCAGTTTGAGGACAGTTTAAACGGAGTTTATGAGGGGATCGGGGCAGAGATTGGGATAAGAAATGATCAGCTCATGATCGTTGCTCCTCTTGAGGGGTCTCCGGCCAAAGCGGTTGGGGTTCGGGCCGGGGACAAGATCCTTGAGGTGGACGGCGGCTCGACCGCGGGCATAACGATTTCCGAGGCGGTCGCCCAGATAAGGGGCGAGGCCGGCAGTCAAGTTGTTTTAACTTTGCAGCGCGGCAGCGATCCTTCCTTTAAAGTTACGATCACAAGAGACGAAATTAAGGTTAAAAGCGTCAGTTGGGAAGATAAAGGCGGCGGGGTTTTCTATATTAAGGTTTCCAGGTTCGGCGAAAGTACAAATTCAGAGTGGGACGATGCGGTTTCGGATATTAAGTCAAAATCGGCAAATATCAAAGGAATTGTTTTGGATATGAGGAGCAATCCGGGGGGCTTTTTGTCCAGTGCGGTGTACTTGGGTTCGGAGTTTGTCAAGTCGGGAGCAATTGTAATCCAAGAAGACTCCTCGGGAGTTAGGAATACTTTATCCGCGCAAAGCACGCGAGGCAAGCACGCTTTTGCCGATACCGAGATTGTCGTTCTTATAGATGGAGGTTCGGCCTCTGCTTCAGAGATTTTGGCGGGTGTTCTACAGGAAAGGGCGGATGCGCAGCTTGTTGGAGAGACGAGTTTTGGTAAAGGGACCGTCCAGGATGCGGCAGATTTTTCGGACGGGTCGGGATTGCATGTAACGGTTGCCAAGTGGCTGACTCCCTCCGGTCGCTGGGTCCATGATGAAGGACTGGAGCCGGATTTTGCAGTCGAGCTGACCGATGAGGATATAAACAACGACCGCGATCCGCAGCTTGATAAGGCTCTTGAGCTTCTTGGCAAGTGAATCTATGCGTTTGGTAATTCAGCGAGTTAAAAGTTCAAAAGTTAATGTTGATAATAAAGTAGTTGGTGAGATCGGGCCGGGATTGTTCGTTCTTCTCGGGATTGGGGAAGGTGATATCCCAGACTCGGTAGACGCTCTAGTTCATAAATTAGTTAAGCTTAGAGTTCTGGATGATGGGAAAGGAAAGATGAACCTGTCTATAAAAGATGTGGGTGGCGAAATCTTGGTTGTTTCCCAGTTTACCCTTTACGCTGACACCTCGGCCGGCAACCGCCCCTCGTTTATAAAAGCCGCAAAACCAGATGTAGCCCGGCCGCTTTACGAACTATTTGTCCAAAAGCTTAGGGAGGAAGGGGTTAAGGTTGCCACAGGGAGCTTTGGAGAGTACATGCAAATCGAATCCCTTGCCGATGGTCCCGTTACAATTTTACTCGAAGTGGAAAATCGTTAGGTTGTCCGAAGGTCGTCCGAGGCAAGTCTCCTGTCGGTTTTAATATAATTAGGACATGCCGCGCTTTCGCTCGATTGGAAAGATCAAGAAAAAACACCTTTTAATTACCCTTCTTTTGGTGGTGGGAGCTATTGTTTACCTGTACCGCGCTCCGATTTTCTCTTTTATCCAGGACCGGCTTACTTTGGAGATTAGGACCATCCGAGAAGTGGTTTCCGAGGAAGGGGCCGTCATTTCCGTGGTTGAGAAGGCGTCTCCGGCGGTTGTTTCGATCGTAGAAAAGAAAGTGATCTTGAGTCCCTTTAGCGGCCCGCTCTCCCAAGAGCAGGGGATTGGGACGGGGTTTATTGTGAATGCGAATGGGACTATTCTAACCAATAAACATGTGGTGTCGGATCAGGACGCCGAATATTCCGTTGTTACCAGTGATGGGAAGCAGTATGAAATTAAAGAAATTCACCGCGATACCCTCTACGATCTTGCCATCCTAAAGGTCAACGCCTCGGGTTTGCCAACACTGTCGTTAGGTGATTCTGATCTGCTTAAGGTGGGCCAAACGGTGGTTGCGATTGGCAACGCTCTGGGGCAGTTTTCCAACACGGTAACCAGAGGGGTAGTTTCGGGCGTCGGGCGCGGGATTACGGCCGGATCTGTTTTTGGCGGGCAAACGCAGTACATTGATGATGTCATCCAGACCGATGCGGCGATTAATCCAGGGAATTCCGGCGGCCCTCTTATAAACCTTTCGGCTGAGGTTATTGGGATTAACGTCGCCATGGCCTCGGGTGCAGAAAACATCGGCTTTTCCATCCCAATAAGTTTAATCAAGCCGGTTGTTGCGCAGTTTGAAAGTGACGGGCGCATCATCAGGCCTTTCCTAGGCGTTTCTTATTTCTTGATAACTGAGAACGAGGCCCAGCTTAGAGGTTTGCCGCAGGGAGTATTTGTGCAGGAGGTAATTACAGGGTCGGCGGCCAAGAAAGCTGGGGTTAAGGTTGGGGACGTAATCACAAAAATTGACGGTAAGGAAATTACCCAAACCAACAGCTTAGCCAAGGTTATAAGTGCCTACAACGTTGGAGATAGCATTACTTTAACCGTTAGCCGCAAGGGTAAAACCTTAACCCTCAAGGCCACTTTGGGAGAAGCTCCAACTAACTAGAAAAAGAAAAACCCCGATTTTGCATTCGGGGTTGATTGGACGTGATCCGTTGGATCACTAGTAATTCTCGTTTTGCTCGATTTGTCTCTCGTTTTATCTCGCTATAACCATGCTGGATAACCATGCCAGCTGGAACAGCAGTCCTATTATGGAAGCGGATACCAAGAAAAAGTAGACCATCGCCCATTTTGCGGCTTCTTGTTTGCTCAAGCCCCCTTCCGTGGGAGATAGCTTACCCTTGTGTTGGTTGGTAAACAGTTTGGTGAGCATGTCTACGCCAAAGAAGAATACCAGTATGATCCCTATGAACTCGGATATGACGCCGGTGTTCATAAGCTGCATTGTGCCAAAGATCGCCACCGCTTCCGTTACTGTAATGAGCCAAACCGCCTTTTCCTCTCTTTCTTGAGCGAAAAGGTAGGTTACGGTGTTTACTATCTTACCTCCATCAAATGCGCTTGCGGGAGCAAGGTTAAAAAGCGCAAGTATGAAGTTTATCCAGGAAAAAAGGTACCAAAAACTTGATATGCTCCCTAAGAAAAGGCCTAGGATTCCCAAGGCCAAGTTTCCAATGATGCCGGCCGGGTGAACCCAAAACGTTTTGGTGAATAGCTCCACAGGGTTTTGATCTTCCTGGAGATTAATTGGGTAGGTCACAGCCGCAATGGCAAAAAAGACTATCCCCGACTTGATACCGTATCTGCGAAATGCAATCAAGTGGCACAGCTCATGGATTGCGATGGTAGCCATAACGGCTGCGGTAAATAGCAGATTGTTGACTAGTATCCAAAATACGATAGATGAAGCGAGGAAGCTTCCTATAGCTGTGAGCACCTGTATAAAGGGGCTTGCTTTGCTTAACCTTTGGATCACGTCTCACTCCTTTTTCTTTAGTTTTTTAGGGTTGCAATAAGGATACTACAGTTGTAAAGAGGGGCGAGAATTATTTCTTCTTTTTGGATATTTTCTTAAGCAGGCGGTCGAGGTTTCCGTTTAGTATTTCTTCGATGTTTCCGAGCTTTACGCCAAATCGGTGGTCGGTGATTCTGTCTTGCGGAAAGTTCCAAGTTCGTATCTTTTCCGCTCTCCCGGCTCCGCCAACCTGCTCACGCCTAAGAACGGCAACGCTTGATGCCCTTTGCTCCTGCATCATTTGGTAGAGTTTGGAACTCAAAATTGCAAGCGCCTTTTCTTTGTTTTTGTGTTGTGAGCGCTCGTCCTGGCAGCCAACAACCACGCCAGTGGGGAGGTGGGTTATTCGTACCGCGGTTTCTACCTTTTGCACGTTCTGGCCGCCGTGACCAGAGGCGCGGAAGGTATCAATCCTTAAATCGTTGGGATTTATTTCCACTTCTTGGGCAGATACTTGGGGCAATACAGCTATCGTTGCGGTTGAAGTGTGGATTCTCCCGCTTTTTTCAGTAATGGGTATTCTTTGTACTCGATGTACACCGGACTCGTTTTTGAGGATATCATAAGCCCCTTCGCCGATGATTTCTGCCGTGACCGATTTAATGTTGCCGATTCCGCCTTTGTTGCGATCGTGTTCTGCTACTTTCCAACCTCGATTTCCGGCAAAACGGGTATACATGCGGTATAGGTCCGCGGCGAAAAGCCCAGCCTCATCACCGCCTGTTCCTGCTCTGATTTCTAATATTGCTGTTTGCTGCGCCATGTCTAAATTAAGGATACCAGAGGCGAATGTCTAATCTTGCTCGAGAAGTTCTTTGAGGGAAATAGGACGCTTTTGCTCCTGTCCTTCTTTCGGTTCTGCTTGTTTCTTTTTAGCCCTTGCTTTAGCGCGCCGTTCCTCGGCGGCTTTTTGCTTCTTTTGGAACTTCTCAACCCGTCCTTCTGTGTCGATAAGGACCTCATTACCCGTAAAGAAGGGATGGCACTTGTGGCAAATCTCGACCTTGAGCTCCGGTCGAGTTGAGCCTGTGGTAAAGGTATTGCCGCAAGCGCAAGTTACCTTGGCTTCCGGATAGTATTTAGGATGCAAATTTTCTTTGGCCATGACCAAGTTATGATATCACCTGTGCCTGAGGTGGGCAACG